>CAZTZL010000012.1:12584-55825 GCA_964617625.1 uncultured bacterium | reverse complement strand
AAACTTGAGTTTGTCGCGTTCCTTGTTCCACTCCACCCAGGAACTCTTCTCATCTTTATCTTCGGTGCTGAACGTTCCCTTGGATACAACCGATCCATTCGATCCAATGGTGATCTGCTGCATGGCTTTGACAATATACACCCATTCGTCCATACTCACTTCATGCGGTCCCTGAATCTGATGGGGACCCGGAATCTCGTGGGGCACAAGTGACTGGGGCTGTAAGGTTTTATTCTCAGGTGCATTGGTAATTCTGACTTCCCCTTTGTACACTTTCAACTGAGTGGTTGTATCGCTGTTCACATTCATTCTCAGCACGGTACCTGTAATAGCAGCTGCGGCAATCGGTGCTGAAATATCAAAATCCGTATTCATTTCAATTTCATGAACGGCGGCCCATAGTTCGCCCTCTTCAAGATGAAGTGATGTTTTGATTTTCTTCTCTTTTGTTTCTTCGTACAATTTGAGAATATCGATAATCGTTCTTGGGGCTAACCGGATAATATCCAGTTTGGCAATATCGAGTTCTGCACGGGACTGTTGATACGTTCTGACTTTATCTCCAGAAATCACTTCCGTGTTCACCGGAGCGTTTTGCCAGTCTTCCGTATCCACAGCTTTTCGCTTGACCTGTCCATCCACGTATGTTACGACACCCTTTTTCTCATCATTCGATTCGCCAGTCAAGAGAACACTGCTAAAAACGATGATAAAGAGAAAAAGGACGACCTTGTTTATCATCCTCATTTCTTTCCTCCTACCCCTTCCTCTGGATAGTAATGTGTATATACCGTATCGACTAACTTGATCGCTTCCCTGGAAAACGGGTCTACGTCTCTTTTGAAAAGCTCGTTGTCGATCAGTATTTTCGCCACACGCCAGCTTTCCGCCTCTTCCAATTTATTCACCAAATTATTGTATGATTCGTTATCACCCCCAAAAAGCTTTTTAACAAATGCACTTTCTGTTTTGTCATCGATATAATTTCTTAATCCGTTTCTTTCGAAATCCCCTTCCATTGATGTATCAAGAACACTATCTTCTTTTTCAACTTCCTCATCGATTTCTTCTTCCTTTTTCTCCCGTCTGATAATCCGCATCGGTTTGCTTTTGGATTTTTCTTTCTTCTCCGGTTTAATTTCTTCATCCTCTGTTTCTGTTACCGGGAAAGTTTCTTCATCCAGTACTTCCTCAATATCCCATGTCTTTTCTTCTTCGATTTCAGGCTCTTCTTCCATTTTCCAGGAATCGATCTCCTTCTCTCTGGTCTCATGCACCACTTCTGAATCAGTTTCTTCTTTCAGCTCAATTGTTTCTTTCACTTCCTGTTTCTTTTTGGACGAATGACCGTCTTCTGCTTCCTGTCTCGAAAATTCCTCTTTTAATTTAAGATAGCGGTTCAATGTGACTTCCAGATCGACAGAATTAAAATCTTTTTTACCAAGATTGATTTCGACCTCGAGAGCTCTTCGAAAGCCCCATCCGTTGCGGTCCACGAGAAAATCTTCAACCATCGCTCCTTCAATGCGCGTGACCTCTTCTCCCTTAGCTTCAGAGAGATATTCCGTCAATAAAGAAAAGTCGCGCATAATGATTTTAACCGGCTCTTCTTCCATTAATCCGTGAAAGAGGTCAGTGGCAATCGTTCCATATTCATTTGTAGTTATACTTGTCTTTCCAAGACGTTTGCATTCTTTTAACATCTCTTCTGCATAAGGCAAAACTTTGTAAAACGGTCTCAGAATGTTTTCCATCGTCGGAAAATCCACCGTGTCGTTCTGCTCGAACAATAGCCGCCGCATGGTTCCCATGGGTTTAATCAAATAATCAAGGCGCAGAACCAGTGCCTCACGAAGGATCTCTTCCACTTCCTTCTTATGGAATGAAGCCGCTTCACGGAATACATCCAGAAATCGTGTGCGGAGGGTTTTTAAATCATCCGGATTTAGATCAAAATGCGGTGTGGATTGAACTGAAAGTGGAGATTCGTTTTTAATAAAATTCTCTACACGCTTTTTGAACATGTCTTTGATAAACGGCGGAATGGCCGTATCAGAAGAAATTTTTCCGTAGCGTATTTTATCTTTATCCCCAAGGATTCTTTTCTTCATGCTTGTGATCAAGACGATTGTTTCATTTTCCCACATGGCAATAACCTTCCTATACATCAAATAATATTTTTGATTCCCAGTATGGCCCTCTTTTTTCTAAAAAAAAGCCGTGTCGGGTTACTGCCTTGATCTCTGTGCAAATTTCATGCCTCAAAGGATCGATTCTCTCTCCTCTTAACTTTCCGTCAATTCTATACCTTTCAGGCTGAGGATGGGAAAAATTGTCCTTGTAAATATCAAACCGGGAGAAAACCATTCCCTCTTTTTCCGCCTCAAATAATATTTCCTTCAGCCAGCTCAAGAAGAGTTCTTCTATTGTCGTTCCTTCTACAGAAATTAATATATCGTCTTTACAGCAAACAGTTTTTCGATCAACAATGATCGCCATCATGGCCCCGGCCGCTCTGCGGAAAAGTGTTTTCAATTTTTTTGCCCGAACGCTGAATCCAACGTCGGCCGTATGCTCGATGATTTCGATTTTTTTTTTATGGAATTATTTCTCCTCCTCCCTTTCCACTATCTCCTCCTCTCTGACAACACGCGCAAAATCAGCTACATGATCCCCTTCACTCAATCGGATCAAGCGAACGCCCTGCGTATTTCTTCCAATTACTTTTATATCCTGAATTTTCTGACGGATAATCTGACCGTTGACAGTAATGATAAGAAGATCGTCACTATCCAAAACATCCATGATGGCTATCATATTACCCACCTTAGGACTCGTACGTACTGTAATAATCCCCTTTCCCCCGCGTGACGTGACCCGATAATCTGAAATATCAGATCGTTTTCCATAGCCTTCGCTTGTGGCCACCATGAGTGTTCCTTCACGCCTGACCACCACCATACCAACAACCTGATCCTTGCCCGAAAGCGTGATTCCTCGCACACCGCTGGCCGTTCTTCCCATGGGACGTGCATCCGATTCGTGAAAACGAATGGCCTTGCCTTCGTGGGTGCCAAGTACAACATCCTGGCTTCCGTCAGTCAATTTGGCATCGATTAGCCGGTCTTCATCCCTCAGAGTAATGGCAATTATTCCCGTCCGTTTGGGATGGCTGTAAGCGGACAGATTGGTTTTTTTCACCACACCCAGCTTGGTTGCCATAAACAAATATTTATTCTCGTCAAACGTTTTTACAGGAACAACAGCCGTTACTTCTTCCCCTTTCTCCACAGCAATCAAATTGATAATGGATCGCCCACGGGAACCCTTCCCGATCTGCGGAATTTCATGCACTTTGAGCCAGTAGCATTTCCCGCGATCAGAGAAAAAAAGAATATAATGGTGGGTCGACGCGATAAAAAGATGTTCGATGGAATCTTCCTGTTTCGTATCGGCTCCAATAACCCCCCGCCCTCCTCGGTTTTGC
The DNA here is from genome assembly GCA_964617625.1 of uncultured bacterium. Classification (GTDB taxonomy): domain Bacteria; phylum Zhuqueibacterota; class QNDG01; order QNDG01; family DSAB01; genus CAZTZL01. Next base: position 52,338 of record CAZTZL010000012.1, on the reverse strand, counting down.
CTTCTATAACCCGAAACAGGAAAACGCTTGATATAGCCTGAGTGAGAGATCGTAATCACCATATCCTCTTCCGCGATAATATCTTCTAATGAAAATTCCTCCGTTTGAGACACGATCTCCGTCCGCCTCTTATCGCCGTATTTTTCCTTTACTTCTTTTAACTCATCCTTAATGAGAGCCATCTGTTTATCTTTGCTCGACAGGATCGATTTGAGCCGTTCGATTTCTTTGATCAGATTTAAATACTCTTCTTCAATTTTCTTTCGCTCCAAACCGGTCAATCTTTGAAGGCGCATATCGAGAATAGCCTTGGCCTGAATCTCGGACAATTTAAACTGTTTCATCAAGTTTTCTTTTGCTGTTTCCGGATTTCTCGATTTCTTAATAAGCTGAACAATTTCATCGATGTTGTCAATCGCTATTTTCAGACCTTCAAGAATATGGGCCCGTTTCTCTGCTTTGTCGAGCTCAAAGCGTGTGCGCCTGAGAATAATTTCATGCCGGTGCAGGATGAATTGCTGCAGAAGTTCCTTTAGAACTAAAATCTTCGGTCTGCCACCGACAAGTGCCAGAAGGATGATGCCGAATGTGGTCTGCATCTGCGTATGAACATAGAGCTGATTCAGAACAACCTGGGGCTGGGCATCCCTTTTCAAATCCAGTACGATCCGCATTCCATCTCTGTCGGATTCGTCCCTTAAATCTCCGATACCCACAATCTTTTTCTCTTTAACAAGACCAGCAATGGAAGTGATTAGATTGGTTTTATTAACCTGATAGGGAATTTCAGTGATCACAATTGATTCCCTGTTACCTTTTCCCTTTTCAAGTGTGGCTCTCGCACGAACTGTAACGCGCCCCCGGCCTGTTTTGTAAGCTTCTCTTATCCCTGCCGCACCATAAATAATCCCACCCGTCGGGAAATCAGGACCATGAATATGCTTCATTAAAGCTTCCGTTTCAATATCCGGATTCTCAACCACCGCGATCAGGGCATCGATCACTTCCACCAGATTATGAGGAGGTATATTGGTGGCCATCCCCACAGCAATTCCGGATGCTCCGTTCACAAGTAAATTCGGAAAAAGCGAGGGCATAACGACCGGTTCCTGCAGAGATTCATCAAAATTGGGGACAAAATCGATTGTCTCTTTTTCGATATCCCGAATAATCTCTTCAGCCACAGGCGTCAGCCGGGCTTCCGTGTATCTCATTGCAGCAGCCGAGTCTCCATCGATCGATCCAAAGTTCCCCTGACCATCCACAAGACAGTATCTTAGTGAAAAATCCTGCACCATTCGGACCATGGCATCGTAAACCGCCGTATCCCCATGAGGGTGATACTTTCCAAGAACATCACCGACGATACGCGCCGACTTTCGATAGGGCCGATTTGGATGAAGTCCCAATTCAAGCATGCCGTATAATATCCGGCGGTGAACCGGCTTTAAACCATCACGTACATCAGGAAGGGCCCTCTGGACAATTACCGACATTGAGTAGTCGATATAGGAACTTTTCATTTCCTCTTCAATATAAACCGGAATAATTCGATCTCTTTTTTCTGCCATGTATATTCCTGACTCCCTAAATATCCAAATTTCTCACATATTCTGCATTATTCTCAATAAATTCCCGCCGGGGTTCAACCTTCTCACCCATTAAAACGGAAAAGATATGATCTGCCTCAACTGCATCATCAATATTTACCTGAAGAATGGTTCGTGTTTCCGGGTCCATCGTCGTTTTCCACAATTGATCCGGATTCATTTCTCCAAGCCCTTTGTAGCGTTGAATTGAAACACCATCTCTTCCCGTTTTCTTTAACTGTTCTTCCATCTCGTCATCATTAAATATGTAAATTTCTTTCTGTCCTTTCTTGAGCCGGTACAAAGGCGGTTGAGCAATGTAAATATGCCCCTTTTCAATAAGATCGCGCATATACCTGAAAAAGAAGGTTAATAACAACGTTCTGATGTGCGAGCCGTCCACATCCGCATCGGTCATAATAATCACTTTTCCGTATCTCAATCTTGATACATCGAATTCTTCTCCACCGATACCCGTCCCCAAAGCCGTCACCATTGCAATGATTTCCGCATTGTTCAGAATCTTTTCAAGGCTGGCTTTTTCCACGTTTAAAATTTTCCCTTTCAATGGCAATATTGCCTGAAACTGCCTGTCCCTTCCCTGCTTTGCCGAGCCACCCGCCGAATCTCCCTCAACAATGTATATCTCACAATCCTGCGGCTCGCGAATCGAACAATCGGCCAGCTTCCCCGGAAGGCTGTCCGATTCGAGAGCGGATTTCCTTCTCGTCAGTTCCCTGGCTTTTCGAGCAGCTTCTCTGGATTTCGCAGCAGAAATCCCTTTTTGAATGATCTTCTTAGCAACAGCCGGATTCTCTTCAAAAAATTCGGAAAGCTTTTCTCCCACTGTCGATTCAACGATTCCCCTGACTTCACTGTTTCCCAGCTTTGTTTTCGTTTGTCCTTCGAATTGCGGATCCGGGACCTTGACACTGATCACTGCTGTCAGACCTTCACGAACATCGTCACCCGTCAGAGCAAAGGATTCATTTTTTATAAGATTATTTTTCTGTGCGTACGTATTCAGTGTCCTTGTGAGCGCTCCCTTAAACCCGACCATGTGCGTTCCGCCTTCGGTGGTAGGTATGTTGTTCACAAAACTAAAAATGTTTTCCTGATACGTGTCGTTGTACTCCAATGCAATATCTACATCCACATCTTCTCTTGTACTCTCTATTAAAATCGGTTTCTTGTGGAGGGCGGTCCTGTTTGAATCGAGGTAGTCGACAAACTCCTTCAAGCCCCCTTTTGCATGATAGACCTTTTCTTTTTTTTCCCGTTCATCTTTCAGTGTAATTTTAAGGCCTTTGTTTAAAAATGCCAACTCCATCAATCTCTGGCCCAAGATATCGAATTTGAATTTTACATTTTTAAATATTCCTGTATCCGGCAAAAAAGAAGTTTCGGTTCCATTTTTATTCTTTGTCGAACCGACGGTTTTCATATCATAAACCGGTTCTCCCTGTTTGTATTCCTGCTGATAAATCTTACCGTTTCTGAAAACACGAACAATACACCATTCTGACAAAGCATTGGTTACTGAAACACCGACACCGTGTAGACCGCCTGATACCTTATAAGATTGCTTATCAAATTTCCCTCCGGCATGCAGGGTTGTCATAACAACTTCCAGGGCCGGTCGGTGCTGTACGGGATGCTCATCAACCGGTATTCCCCGGCCGTCATCCGTAATAGTTATACTGTCATCCTCTTTGATGACAACGTCGATTTTTGTGCAATATCCCGCCAGACATTCGTCCACGCTATTATCTACGACTTCGTACACCAAATGGTGAAGACCACGTATGGATGTATCTCCAATATACATAGAGGGTCTTTTCCGAACGCCCTCCAATCCTTTAAGCACTACTATTTTATTTGCGTCGTATTTCTCTTCTTTCATATTTAAGTATCACACCTCAAATTAGTACAATATCCGTAATTGCTTTCGATTCTAAACGATGATTAATATCCTTTATGATTTTTTGTTTCTGGTACAACAATTCGTTTCTCCAGACATCACTTTTTACTTTAATAAAGATTTTTCCATCCGATATTCGTACCGGCTCCGTTACATCCGATATTCGCTTTCCGACAATAGAACTCCACTTGCTTAACGCTTCGTATCTTTTAACTGGTTTTTCAACACCAATATCCTTCAAATAGCTTTTAAGGATGTCTCCTATTAATTCCATTTTTCTATGAACTCAATTTTATCGGCATAATAAGCATCACAAGTGATTCTTCATCCTCCTGTTTAGATGGTGTCAAAAGTGTGGCACTAACCTGGTTTTTCAAACTAAACAGAACCTCATCAGAATCAATATGTTTAAGAATATCCATAATGTATTGTGCATTGTAGCCAATTTCCATGTTTTCTCCATGATAATCCACACTTAATTCTTCTCTTGCTTCACCTCCAATATCAATATCTTCTGACAAGACTATCAGTTTATTGTCGGACAAAGAAAAACGAATCTGATGGGTTAGTGCACTGGAGAACAATGACACCCTTTTTACGCAGGCCATCAAAAGATTTCTGTCTATACCAAGCGATTTATCGTTATCACGGGGTATCACCCGCTCATAGTCTGGATATTGACCTTCTACCAAACGAGTAAAAAGTATCGTTTGATCAAAATTAAAAGACAGTCCGTTTTCGTTTATGATTAATTTTGTTGTTCCTTCATCTTCAAGATTTCTTAAAGCAATCTGTATTGCTTTGGGTGGAATAATGATCCGTATTGGCGGTTCTTCACAATGAAAACTTTTGTCAACAATTTTTGAAAGCCGGTGTCCGTCTGTTGAGACCATTCTAAACTCATCACTCAAAATCTGCATAAAAACACCCATAAGAGCAGGACGTAGTTCATCGGATGAAACAGCAAATATGGTTTTGCTGAACATTCTATTTAATTTGTTATTATCTATTTCTATTATCCTGTCTTCAGCCAACTTGGGTATTTCAGGAAAACTTTCTTTTGAAACACCTGCAATTTGATACAATCCCTGATCCGTTTTAATTTTAACACGGTGATTTTCATCAGATTCAAAATGTATGGGTATATCCGGCAATGATCGTATCATCTCGCTTATGACTCTTGCAGGTATTGCTATAGCTCCCGATTCTTCTGCTTCAGTTACTTCAACCTGCGTTGTCATCGATACTTCAAGATCTGTTCCTGTGATTTTCAACTTTTTTTCATCCAAGTCAAGTAGAAAATTTTCAAGAATCGGAGTTGTTGATTTAGCAGGAACCACACCAGAAATTTTTTGCAAAGCTTTTAAAAGATCAATCTGATTTATAGTAAATTTCATTTTAACGGACCTCCTGATCTATTGGGTGGGTGTTATCAACACAATTTATTATAATAACTTTTAGAATAATATTCAAGAAAAATAGTAATAGTAATAATGTTAGTAACTGAATTTTATAAAATAAACCCTATTGTAAATGTAAAAAGAACAACAAGTAATATTTTTCTGGCATTGACGTGGAAAGCGTGTATATCATGTGAACAGGTGTATCGAAGTTGTGGATATTAAAACAACTTTTCAGAACAATATATTTCGACATCAATTTATAAACACTATTTATAGCAACGAACAACATTTTATCCACATTAGAGTTTCTTTATAAAGATGCGACTTCGATTTTTCTTTTAAGTACTTCTAACATATCAGATATTTTTTTATTGGTACTGTCTTTTAAATGATGATCAATAGTTCGAATAGCGTGAATGACAGTAGTATGATCTCTTCCACCGAAATGAAGGCCAATGCTTTTTAATGAATAGAGAGTCATTTCTTTTGAAAGGAACATGGCTATTTGTCTGGCAAAGGCAATTTCCTTTTTTCTTCCTTTGCCTCGTAAAAGATCTTCGGGGATTCCAAAGTACTGACAAACAACGCGTTGAATATCCTCGATTGTGATATCCCGTTTTTTGTTTTTAACAATGTCTTTCAGGACAGTTTTTGTCAAATCAAGATCGATATCCAAACCTTTCAATGATGAAAAAGCTAGCATTTTTATCAGAGCACCCTCCAGTTCCCGGATGTTGGAAGTAACGTTACTTGCAATGTACTCAATAATTTCCATTGGAATATCAATGTCTTCCCATGTGGATTTTTTCTGCAAGATGGCAATTCGGGTTTCTAAGTCCGGAGGCTGAACATCAACGACAAGTCCCCACTGAAAACGTGAAAGCAATCTTTCTTCCAGGCCGAGCAGGTCTTTGGGTGGTCTATCCGAAGAGAGAACGATCTGTTTTCCTTTTTGATGCAATGTGTTGAATGTGTGGAAAAATTCTTCCTGCGTCCTCTCTTTACTCATGAAAAATTGGATATCATCAACCAACAACAAATCAACGTTTCTATATGCCTGACTGAATTCTGTTGATTTGTTGTTTTGAATGGAATTGATAAATTCAATTGTAAATTTTTCACTTGAAACATATCGGATACTCCGGACAGTATTCTGGTCTTTGGCAAGATTGCCTATTGCCTGAATCAGGTGAGTTTTTCCTAGGCCCACGCCACCGTAGATAACGAGCGGATTGAAAGACGTTTGCCCGGGAGCTTCGGCAACAGCCAAAGAAGCTGCTTTTGCAAACTGATTACTGCTTCCTTCAACAAAATTATCAAATGTATATCTGGAGTTGAGGAAAGTCTCGTCGCCGAGGTATTTACCGGTTATGATATTAACATTGTTAGCAGGAGGTGTTTGAGAGTTATTTTTTTGTGAAATGACATAGGAAAGAGCGGCTTGATCACCAAGTATATGAGATAACGCATCTCTGATAATGTGAGGATAGTGTCCTTCGATCCATTCATAGAAAAACTGGCTTGGCACTTGAATGGTTAATATCGAGTCTTCCAAATTCAAAGGAAGAATCGGTAAAAACCACGTTTGAAAGCTTTGAGGATTGACTTTTTCTTTGATGATCTGCAAGCATTCTTCCCAAACGACTGCAGGCGTGAAGTTATCCACAACAGAAGAAGCGTTATCCACATTTTGAGACATTTTTTTCTCCCTCTCCGTCTTTATTGATAGAATAAGAATGTTAAAAAACACTTAAAAATAAAAAAAATAATATATTAAAATGTTATAAGATAATTACAAATATATTAAAATAACATAGTATATGTCTTTTAGTAACAATAAAGAAAGAAGGAAAAAAGCATTTAAGGAGACAAACTCACAAGTTATCCACAACTCCCAAATTGCCTTATCATCGGGAGTAATTTATCAAAAACAATTTGAATGTCAAGGGAAAAATAAAAGAAAAAATTAAATAATGGGGCATGAAATTAATCATGCCCCAAAAAATGAATTCGTTTTGGAAAGCTGTAATTATTTATTTATAATAGCTGCATGAGCAGCGGCCAATCTAGCGATCGGAACCCGGAATGGCGAACAACTTACATAGTCCATACCAACTCGGTGACAGAAATCGATCGAGTTGGGATCGCCGCCATGTTCACCACAGATACCAACTTTGAGATTGGGGCGCGTCGATCTTCCCTTTTGTATTCCCATATCGACCAATTGTCCGACTCCAGATTGATCCAGGCTCTGGAAGGGATCTATTGGGAGAATTTTTTTATCAATGTAATCTGGAAGAAACGTACCTACGTCATCTCTACTGTAACCGAATGTCATTTGTGTTAAATCATTGGTTCCAAAAGAGAAAAATTCAGCTTTTTCGGCAACCTCATTTGCTGTAAGAGCGGCTCTTGGAATCTCGATCATGGTTCCAACCATGTATTTGATTTTTATTCCCATTCGATCCATTACTTCTTTGGCTGTTTCGTCAACCACCTTCTTCTGATTCTCAAACTCTGCTTTTGTTCCAATAAGAGGAATCATAATCTCGGGGAAGACCTTCACACCTTTTTTAGCTACATGGCAGGCAGCCTCAATGATAGCTTGGGCCTGCATGGTGGTGATCTCAGGATAGGTAATACCGAGTCGACAGCCTCGATGACCCAGCATTGGATTGAGTTCGTGGAGAGATTTAACTTTATCCTGAATGGTTTTTACAGAAACACCGAGAATGTCCGCCATCTCTTTTTGCGTATCTTTATCCTGAGGCAGAAATTCGTGAAGGGGCGGATCCAGTGTACGTATGGTAACCGGAAGACCGTCCATGGCCGTGAAAATGCCAATGAAATCCTTTTTCTGAAGAGGCAGCAACTTTTTAAGGGCCTTCTTGCGTCCTTCTTCATTGTTGGCAAGAATCATTTCCCGCATGGGAGTAATGCGGTCCGGTCCGAAAAACATGTGCTCGGTTCGTGTTAAACCGATACCCTCCGCACCAAAAACGCGTGCCCGTTTTGCATCAGCTGGATTGTCCGCATTGGTGCGAATGTTGAGTTTCCGGCATTGATCCGCCCAGCCCATTAACTTTTTATAGTATTTGTTTTTTTCCGGATCTGCTGGCAGAACACCGATTTTTCCTTCATAAACCACACCTTTTGTACCGTTCAGAGAGATCCACTCACCTTCTTTAATGGTCTTGTTGTTAACGGTGAGTGTTTTTTTGGAGACATTGATATTCAATGCTCCGCAACCGACAATACAGCATTTTCCCCAGCCTCTGGCGACCAAGGCAGCATGGCTGGTCATTCCGCCCTTGGCTGTTAAAATAGCCTTGGCAACACGCATGCCATGAACATCTTCCGGACTCGTTTCGTCACGGATCAGAATTACGGTTTCTCCCTTTTTAGCCCAGGCTTCGGCTTCATCGGCGGTAAAAACGGCACGTCCGACACCGCCACCCGGACCGGCGGGAAGACCTTTGGCAAGAATAAAGGCTTTTTTCTCTGCTTTTGGATCAAGCATGGGATGAAGCAATTCGTCCAGCTGATCAGGTCTCACTCGAAGAAGAGCCTCTTCTTTTGTGATAAGGCCTTCTTCGCACATTTCTACGGCCATGCGAATGGCTGCCATACCGTTGCGCTTACCGACACGGGTTTGAAGCATATAAAGTTTATGATCCTGTATTGTAAATTCAAGATCCTGCATATCCCGGTAGTGTTTTTCCAGTCTCAGCCGGATATTCGATAATTGTTTGTAGAGATCAGGCATTACCTCTTCAAGTGAAGGCAGATGTTTGGAAGATTCGCTTTTTGATTCTTTGTTGATTGCCTGCGGTGTCCTGATCCCGGCTACAACATCTTCGCCCTGCGCATTAATCAGGAATTCGCCGTAGAACTTATTTTCGCCAGTGGCAGGGTCTCTTGAGAAAGCCACACCCGTAGCTGAATTGTCGCCCATATTACCGAAAACCATGGTTTGAACGTTCACAGCTGTTCCCCATTCATCAGGAATTCTTTCGATGCGCCGGTACGAAACAGCACGTTTTCCTTTCCATGATTGGAAAACAGCGGAGATAGCCCCCCAGAGTTGTTCAAAATGGTCGTCCGGGAAATCCTTTTTTAGAACCTGTTTTACTTTTTTCTTGAATATGGCCACCAGTTTTTTCAAATCATCCACATCCAGGTCCGTATCAAGTTGAATGCCTTTGGCATTTTTCATGGTTTGCATTTCATGTTCAAGCTGGCTCCGGATACCCATACCTTCTTTGGGTTCGATTCCGGCGGCTTTTTCCATAACGACATCTGAATACATCATGATAAGGCGGCGGTAGGCATCGTAAACAAACCGTTCACTACCACTCTTTTTGATGAGACCAGGTATTGTTGCCTGAGTCAGTCCGACGTTCAGAACAGTTTCCATCATGCCGGGCATGGATTTTCTTGCCCCGGATCTAACAGAAAAAAGCAAAGGATTTTTAGGATCGCCGAATTTTAAACCCATAATTTTTTCTGTTTTGGCAAGAGCCGTTTTCAGTTCTCCATCCAGTTCTTTGGGGTACTTACCGTTGTTTTTCATATAATAGGTGCAAACTTCTGTTGTAATAGTAAAACCTGGAGGGACGGGGATACCCAATTTGGACATTTCGGCCAAGTTGGCTCCTTTTCCTCCAAGCAGTTCTTTCATGTTCGTGTTACCGTCTGCCTTTCCATTACCGAATACATATACAAACTGTTTCGACATAAATAAGACCTCCTGTAATTTTTTATAATGATGTAAAAAGAATTTTAATACTGATCATTAACATTAATATACCAAAAATTTTTTTAAAAATAGAACTTTTTATTCTCTGGTTTAATTGTGCTCCAAAAGGTGCTGAAATTACGGAACTGATCCCTAAAAATATTACAGCGGCAGGAAAGACAAAACCGAGACATCCCTTGGGAAGAAGCATATTTCCCCAACCATGATAGATGTAACGGATTGTTGCGATTGCTGATGTAAAAACAATAACGCCGCTGGATGTGCCGACAACTTTTTTGATTGGAAAGCGAAGAAGATAAACCATCAAAGGCACAAGGATTATACCTCCTCCTATGCCTGCAAGCGGAGCGATAAAACCGGAAACGAATCCGGCGAATATCCACAATAAGGACGGGATTGGTTTGGTATCTTCACATGTTTTGCGTTTTTCAAAGAACATTCCCGCTGCCGATGCGGCTATAGCAACTGTAAAAATAAATTTTAAAACTAGGCTGCTTGTCCGAACAGCTACAGCAGTGCCTGTCCAGGCGCCGATGATGCTTCCGACAGCCATAATTCCGACTGCCTGCCAAAGCAGGCTTTTTTGACGGTAATGCTGGCCTGTTGAAGAGCAGGATGCCAGGAAGGCCACGGCAAGGCTGGTTCCGAAAGTTAATTGCATGAGTATAGTTTCGGTAACCCCCATAGAACGAAAAAAAAGAGCTAGAAAAGGCACCATGATAATGCCGCCGCCGATCCCGAAAAAACCTGCCAGAAAACCGCCGAGAGATCCGACAGTAACAAATAAAGCTATGTGAAAAGGCGTAATCAATTGATGTTGCTATTTTGATTTTGCCAGCAAACCACTGAAACTTGCTTTATTATGCATGAGCTCTATCGCTTTTTGTACTACTGGATCGTCTTGTATTGAGAGGGCGATCTCTCTGTGTGTACCAAAGAACTTCGACGACAATTCAATCTTTAACAATCTTTTAATGTCGTCTGTACTGGTTAAAAATATTTCTTCTTCAAGTGCACCCAATGCATTTTGAAGTTTCTGGATATCCAGAAGTGTGCTTGGAGAATATCCTTTTTTTAGAATTTCCTGTTTCAGTTCGTTGAGATCTTTTTCGATCGGAAGCTCATATTGATAATTTTCTTCTTTGAGATATTTCTTAAAGTCATCAAGAATATTTTTATCGACAACGAAAATGGAATCTATTGCTGTGTGGGTGTTTGCATAGTGTACGGCAAAATTAAAAAATAAAGATTTACGGCGCAGGTCCCAAACCAGATCGTTTGTTTCTCTGGGTTCACTGCGTATATCGGGTGCAATTCCACCTCCCCCATATACTGAGCGCCCTGCATCTGTTTTGAATTCTATAGAGGGTTCTGTCAATGTGGAATCGGTCCAGGTCGAGTAATTCGCTTTCTGGATGCACCGGCCACTGGGAGTGTAATATTTAGCGGTGGTAATTTTTAAAGCTTCGGTTTTTGAAAGGGGAACGACGGTCTGAACCAATCCTTTACCAAACGTAGTATCTCCCACAACGAGACCGCGGTCATGATCCTGAATAGCGCCGGCTACAATCTCCGATGCTGATGCACTGAAGCCGTTGGTTAGAACAATCAGAGGTTTTTTTCCGAATATCGGATTCTGGAATGATATAAATTCTTGATTTGAATTATCGGTCCGGCCGCGTGTTGAAACGATCATCAGATTTTTATCGAGAAATAGATCGGAAACTTCCACAGCCGCTTCCAGCATGCCACCCGGATTGCTTCTGAGATCGAGAATGAGTCCTTCCAAATTGCCTGTATCCAGATTATGGATTGCTGCCGCCACTTCAGGGCCTGCATTTTTTGAAAAACGGGTGAGACGAATATAACCGATGTTTTTATCTACTAAATCGGCGTACTGTACGTCTTCAACTTTGATTTGTTCGCGGACAACTTTAAATTCAAGCGGTTGGGGAACACCGTCTCTTTCAATTGTTAATGTGACTTCGGTACCGGCGGGACCTCGGATGTGTTGAGAAGTTTCATCTAGACCGAGGGTTTTTGTGGAAAGACCGTTCACTTCAATAATTTTATCACCTTCACGGATACCCGCTCTTGCGGAGGGTGTTCCAAGAAAAGGGGGATCGCCGACAGTAACAACATCGTTTCTCAAATGGAGAAGAAGACCGACTCCTTCGTATTTGCCGTCCGTTAGAATTTGAAGCTGATCTTTGTCTTCTTTTTCTATGTAATTGGTATAAGGATCCAGCGTATTCAGCATTCCGTTGATTCCGGCTTTCAGGAAATCTTTGGGGTTCACATCATCCACATAACGCTTGGCAACCTCTTTGTAGACACTTCCAAAAATACGGAGGTTTTTCGAGATTTCTTCATAAACATCATAACTTTTAGCGACCGTTACCCACAGGGCGATGACGCCTAAAAATGTGAGTAGTAACAAAAGACCCGATTTTGATTTTTTGGTGTCCATTACAGTTGACCTCATTGTAAATCGTTGTTATCGACTTTTTTCAATAATATCAATACGTTTTGAAAAATTTCTTGTTCCAGTTCGGAAACGGATTTTGAGCCGTCAAGAAAACAGATCCGAATCGGATCTGATTCCGCAATCTGTAAATATCCGTTTCGGACACGGTTAAAAAATTCCATTTGTTCTTTTTCCATTCTGTCGCTGGCAGCAGGAATTTGGGAACGCCTATGAAGAGAGATATCCCAGGAAATATCCAGCAAAAAGGTCCGGTCGGGATGAATGTCGCCGCATACCAGCTTGTTAATTTTTTGAATTATCGACAGCGGGATGGAACGTCCGTATCCCTGGTATGCGAGGGTAGAATCCGTAAACCGGTCCGAGATAATAATTTCATTCAGACTCAGTGCGGGGTGAATGATTTCATCTATAAGCTGTGCCCGAGCGGATTCGTATAGAAGAAGTTCCGTAACGGGATTCATATTATCATTTTGATTATCGAGAAGAATTGTGCGTATCTGCTCGGAAATTGGCGGTCCGCCGGGTTCTCTGATCAATCGGACGGGATATCGATTTTCTTTCAATCTTTGGAAAAGAGCGTTTGCCTGAATTGATTTGCCGGCCCCGTCAATACCCTCAAATGTAATGAATAATCCTTTTTGCAAAGATAATTTTTGTTTTAATTCTGGAATTTATTCTACCCTTGATATTGAAATGTTTATTCGTATAAAACAGCGTCTCTGTAGTTATATTTAGTTTTAATTGTCAATTTTTTTTATTTTGTTTTTTTGATCTACGTGAATGATTTTCGCCTTTATTTTTTTTGCCCGTTCTTCTTCAACGAATCCGTAGGAAAGAATGATGATAATATCACCGACCTGTGCGATTCTTGCGATGGCGCCGTTCATTACAATTTCTCCGCTGTCTTTTCGGCCTTCAATTACATATGTTTCTGCCCTCGTGCCGTTATTGATATTGAGAACTTGGACGCGTTCATATGGCAGCATGTCGGCAGCTTTCATCAGTGTTTCATCAATGGTAATGGATCCTTCGTAACTGAGATTGGCCGAAGTAACAGTCGCCCTATGAATTTTTGAAAGGAGCATATGTCGGAGCATTTATGTCTCTCCAGTATTTTTTTTTATTGATGATGAACTGTTTTGGTTGTCTGCTTTCCAAATATAAAATAGCCTTTGAATGGCTGTGAAATTTGAGAGTATAGCTATGATCCATACAGCGATCACAAGAGCGTACAGGTGAATCAATCCGCCTGCGCTGAGCAAAACAATTCTTTCCGCTCTTTGCATAAAGCCCACGTCACACTTGAATCCCAATCCTTCCGCTCTGGCCCGGACATAGCTTACCATTAAAGAACCACCCAGACCGATAGCTACGAATACGGACGTCAAATACCAGCCGTGGCGGATAAAATAGAAGGCCATGCCGAAAAAGAAGATAACCTCGCTGTATCGATCCAGTGTCGAATCATACAGGGCACCGAATTTGGTGACTTTTTTAATGGCCCTTGCATATTGTCCATCGATATTGTCAAACATTCCTCCCAGAAGTAGAATACATGCAGCCTGGCGATACATGCCTGTTGCCACAAGATAGGCAGCGAAACAGGACAGAAAAAATCCCAGTGTCGTAAATGTGTTGGGGTGGATGTTTAATTTCATTGCCAGACGGACAAGAATGTCAAGTTTTGAAAGATATAGATTTTTAATACGGTTTGGAATCATGCCCGCTTCAAAACGACTTTTCATTTTTTTTCACATCCTTTGATAACAAGAACAATTTCGCCCCGGACTTTTCGCCGGGTAAAAATTTCTATTATTTCTGTAAGGGTTCCTCTGATTATTTCCTCGAATTTTTTTGTCATCTCTCTGCAGACAGAAATTTGACGGTTCCCGAAGGTATTTAATAAATCGTTCAGGGTTCGATCCAGCCGGTGCGGCGCTTCATAGAGAACGAGGGTTCTGCTTTCGTTTTTCAGTTGTTCGAGTCTCGTTGTTCTTCCTTTTTTTGGCGGCAGAAATCCTTCGAATACGAAACGGTCTGTTGGAAGACCGGATACGATCAGGGACGCAACAGCTGCTGTTGCTCCCGGCACCGGGCTGACAGTGATGCCGGCCTGAATGGCTCTTTTAACAAGATAGTAGGCCGGGTCGGAAATGCCCGGTGTACCGGCATCTGAAACCATGGCAATGGTTCCCCCTTTGGATAACAAGCCTAAAAGAAAGGGTGTTTTCTTTTCCTTGTTGTAATCGTGATAGCTTTCCAAAGAGCTTTTAATATTGAAATGTTTCAGTAGTTGACCGGTTCTTCGCGTGTCTTCTGCAGCAATAATATCCGTTTCTTTGAGGATACGAATCGCCCTCAATGTGATGTCTTCGAGATTGCCGATCGGTGTACTGACCAGATAAAGGGTTCCGGTTTTTAAATCACCATTCAAAAGAGCCCCTGTTTAAAAGACAAACACATTTTTCCAAAATAGTTGTATGTTCAGAAAAAAAGGATTGGTCCCTTTTACACCATAAAACAGATATTATTTTCATTTCGATCTAAGCCTATTAAAATAAGAATAATATGGGAAAAAGTCAAGGTCGCTATTGTATAATTGATAACGCGCGTTATTTTAAACCGAGGAATGAAGCAAGAAGTTTTTATTCTGGGCACTTTTATTTTTAGCCGCCGGCGAGAGAGATGTTGGCATTTACACCGAACGCGGAGATTTTTGTACTTCCCATTCTTATGTCTTTCCGTTCGCCAAATTCAAAATACATGCTTCCGCGTACGGTTTGGGTGAATGTGTAGGTGATCTTTGGCTGAAGCGACCAGTTTTCCGTATTTGACATTTCCTGGTAAGCGCTTGATGCATTCTGACTTTGCGACATCGAATTTTTACTCCGGGTGTAACTTAAGGTAAAGTCTATATTATTTTCCAGCCTTTTTCCTTTAAAGAACGGTAATTTAAATCCTCCGGTCTTGGAGTAATTTGCTGAAAGCGTGAGGCTTGACGAAGGTTGTTTGGTTTTTCCTTTTCCGTAACTCAGTTGTTTGGTTAAATCTTCACCGGTCGAGTATTGAACGTTTGCAGATATTCCGTTTTTAAAAGTGAAAGTGATTCCGAGAAGAGGGCTGAAACTTTTTTTAATGGATTCTCTTGTTTTATTATTTCTGTTATCGTTCCAGGTTTGTGTCATCTGGCCCGAAAATGTATGATTCAAGGAGACCGATTTTGTAAACTGTTTCAATAATGGTAAACTTTCGAGACCTCTCCATTGAATAGACCAGTTGGGAAAAGGAACAGGTTTTTCTTTAATAAGCAAAGCGGATTTTGATACGGTACCCGAAGTCTGTGTAAGATGGCTCTTTGAATCGGAAAAATCGTAATCGAGTTTAATGCTGATTTTCGAACTCAATTTGATACCGGAGCGCAACGAGAGCCGCTTGTCCTGTTTTGTGGAATTTCGATCGGATGTGAGGTTGGGTGAGAAAAGGACTCCGGGATTCATTGTAGCTCCGATCTGGTATTTGAAAGAAGGGGTCCCCAGAATACCGTAGTCAGTCGAAGAATTGTTTCTAGAAATGGAAATGGATATCGGATCGATTATATTTAGTATTTTGCCGAATTTCGAAAAGATAGCAGAAAGGGGAATCGATTTGCTGTCTTTTTCATTTTTGGATTCTTTCTGATCTTTATCCTGGTCATTTTTCTGACTGGGTGTCGGTCTGCGTATTCTGCCGGGAGATTTTTGCGAACTTTTTTTCTTGAATGATTTAACAAAGTTTTGAGGATTAAAGTTACCGGTTAAAGAAACCGAGGTGGTAATGCTGGCGCTTTGTCCGGTGTCCTTGTTTTTCATTTGAATGTTGTTGTTCCAGCGGTAATTTGCGTTGTATTTTAATGTATGGGTCAGCCATGAAAAAATAGTCGGATTGAAAGAGGTCCCCGTCTGCTGGCTAATCGATGTTTTTTCGCCGGGATCGAGTGTCGAGAATACGTCCGCCCATCTGGCATCGCGCATGTCTGAACTGATAGAACGGGAGTAATCGAAAGAAAGTGACTGAAACATCGTATATCCGGTGGAAAAATTTCGTGAGAAAGTAGCTGTTTCCACATCACTTCGAATACCGCTGCGCGTCTCGGAATCTCTATTGCTGTCTGTACCGTCAAATTTTAAATTAATATTTGAGGGCATGTAGTAAAATTTTGTCTTGGCGAGTTTGCCAAGAAAGCCTTTTCGTCCAATCCATTTCAGGGGCAGCCAGTAAAACTGATTTCCGAAGTTGAGGCCGTAGCTCAAAGAGCCGTTATAACCGAGAGTCTTCGAGTATTTGGTTTGGGAGTTGCTCAAATTATTTTGTGAGAAACTGAAACTGGTCCGGATAGGATCGATCAGGTAACGGATCCAGAAATTTCTTGATTTTGTTTGTTTTGAAATGGTTACACTGGCTCCTTTTTGCTCGTTAATCGACTTGATGGCTTCCCATAGAGAATCATCTTTGACCGTAGATCGGTTAACCAGAATATCGCTTCCCGGCAGAAATTTTGGCGTATCATTGGTTTTCGAATAGTTTGCAGAAATGGGAATGGACAGGCCCCAGCTTGCGGGCAGAAGTTTATGCAGTTGAATCGATGTGTTTATCTGACCGCTCACCGAATTATTACCCGTACCGAACCGTTCATTGATCGTGTGAAAATCTGCATCCTTGCGATTGTATTCACCGACCAGAGTGATAAAGTCTGACAGACGGATATCGGCTCTGGCCCGCATGGCCATGCCTTTGTCCTTTCGAACATTGGAAAGACGAAGCTCATCAATCCAGATTTCGCCGGTAAACGGCATCATCCCTTTGTTTTTAACTCCGATGGTAAGCTGCCGAACATTTGTAAGCGAAGGTTTTCCTACTACCCGGATAATGTGGCCGTTGGGTTGGCGTTCTTCGATTGTGTCCCGGAGCGTCGAAGACATTTCAACTTTCAGGCGGCTTAATGTCTCGAAGGCGATTTCTATATTGTTATGTTTATCCCATCCGGGAAAAACGGAAAGTTGAACTTCGTAGTAGTTGTTCATGTCCGAGCCCCACTGAAGAAAAAATTCAATGGTGCTGTCGGCAGGAATGGCGTTGTACGCATTTCCGCCATGGACGAACATTTTCATTTCTTTGTAGTTGATTAAATTTTCGGGCTGGTAAAATTGTTTCTGGGCCTTTACCGCTGTTTCTGGTTCAAGATTGTCCAGACGGACAACCAGGGACTGTTCCTTTGACCGGATTCTCTGAATCGGGTCAATAACTCCCTCCACACCGGGAGGAGAAACATACTCAGGGTTGTCATGTGTGTTGATGACAGCAATAGTCATCGTGGAGTCGTTTGAAAGGTCGTAAGTGGATGTATCATCCAGTGCAACGCCTCTGAGCTTCCATTCGTTGCCGACGAGATTGATTTCCGCGATGGAGATTTCAGTTTTCTGCATGACGCTGTCAACCCAGACCCGGACATATTTGATGTGCGACCAATCCGGACTTCCGATGATTCGGGTTGGTTCATTCAGTGGAATTCTGTAAAGACGCCACCCATAGGGGTTCCCCTTTCCTCCTCCGATTAAAATGGTATCCGCACTGGTTTTATCCAGTGAAAAGCTGAACTCGAAATAATCGTTGCTCAGGTCGACATCGCCGCTTCCGTCCAAATCTTCCCTGTCAGGAGAAATGATAACACTTGAGTTTTTGTTGTTTTCGGTTCCGTTGATATGATTGTAGTTTCGGCTGCCGCTTGTGTATGACCAGTTATCGTAACTCCAGGGTTCGTTTTCTTCTTTTGTGCTGTCCCCGTTTACATCCCAGAAATCGTAGGGTTTTCCGTAAAGTTTTCCGTTGCTGACAGATGTATAAGCTGCCTCATGCGGATAAAAAAGTTCAGGCGGATCCGAACCGAACATCTCGTCCAGCCCTGTATCTTCATCTTCGTCTAACAGATTGTTGCGGATTCCTCCGCGGCGTTTATCTTCTGTGTTCAATTTTTTATTGGGGATCACATCTTCGGAGATTCTTCCCATATCAATATTCAGTCGGCCGGCGTCTCCCCTGACCCAGACCTCAAGATAACGGCTGTCGGTTTGATCCGCATAACCAGAAGACAGCCATCTTTGAATGCCTTCCCAGGAAGAGGTGATGGGAACGGCATCCGGGCTGGGTGTAAATTCTAAATTGAGAACGTGCGTTCGGGTGGATCCGCCATAGTTGGTTGTGACTTCCCTGTCCGGCCAGATTTCCTTGATAGCAACCTGCTCGTAAGGATTGTAATAAATCAAATGGCCTTTTTTGGAAAGAAGAGCCACTGCGTTTTCCAAGGTGGTTGGCGGAGAACAGGGCCCCCAACCAGTCCAGATGATACCGAGGGGCGTTTCCCGTTTGGCCCCTTCGAAGTCGTCCAGATAGGCCACACCGTCGTTATCGCCTGTGGATTCGTTATTCAATGTGTTGGGATTGGGAATGATCTGTGCGATTTCTCCCTCAAAAGAAATACCGGAGGGCTGGTTCACATTGAGAAGAGGAAGCTTGTCCAGAATGGGTGTTAGAAACTTGGGTTCGTATTGAAATGCCGTGTTCACATCCCAGACTAAATTTCGCATCGGCCCCTTGCCCACACGGACCCGCTGTTCGATGGTTTTTTGATTTAAATACAGAAAGGTCGCCCCGATAAACGACCGGTTGTTTCCCTCGTCGAAAAGTGTGTATTCGGCGCGCGCGCCCATGAGGGTTTTTTTATCGATAGAGAAAAGCTGCTGGGATTCGTAACTGATATCCAGATTAGCATTCGGGTCCGTGGCATCTTCCGTTAACAGTGTCAGGCTTCCCGAAAAGTAGTCGATGATATAGTCCTGATCTTTTTTCAGTGTTCTTCCGTTAAGCACGACCTCTTCGGAACCTTCGATGACATTGATGCCGAGAGAATAGTTCGGACTGCGTCTCGAGGAATTGGCTTCCATATAGAATTTACTTGCCCCGTTGATGTAACTGGTGCTGGTCGTGTCATAAATGGCCTTGACCCTCTGGTCATTCATTTCATCCGGAAAAGGGTATTTTAGGTCAAGAGTTGAATCCGGATCGAACGGGCGAAGATTGGGAAAGATTAGTTCACCGCGGCTCAGATTGAGAATATTGGGATCGATGTCAATGACATTATCAGGTTCTGCATCACCCGCTTCGTTGATGTTATCGAGGCCGAAAATGTTGAGATAACCGCGCGCTTGTCCATTATCTTCGATGGATTCCTCCGGGTCCCCGGAAGGTGGTCTGTAATAGAGTTTTAGATCGAATCCTTCCTGCTGAATATCCCGTCCGCCGAGGGAGTAGACATTCTTCCATTCCAGTTTCCAGGTAGATTTGTATTTTGGATCCGGATTCTTAGGTTTGATCATTTTAAATATCGCACTGGCAGTGTCTCCAACCACTTTGCTTCCCTTTGTCCAGTAAGCCACGGCAAGTACTTCGCTGGTTTGCAGGGACTGGTTAAGCGCAATGAAGCCAAGTTCGGCATTGAAGTAGTACTCATTTGGTTCGAGCCGAAGAAAATATCCCTTGTAGCTTTCATCCGTACTTTGAGAAGAATCCGGATTTGAAGGATCGAGGACCGCCCATCCGTAAATCGAGCCCATTTTGTTCTCGTAATTCACGTCGGACTTGTAAACAAGTAGATCTGTAATAACGCTGTCCCCATCATAAAGATGGTTACCCTGGTCGTCCAACTTGGGATATTGTTCCCGGTAACCCGGGCCGAGAAAAAAGTAGGTATTCTTTTTATATTCGTAATCCTGTATCGTGTATTTTTGATCTTCTTTGCCCCCCTTTAATGATAGCTTCTTTTTCTCGCCCTTTTCCATACTGGCAATGGCAGTAATATCCAGTCCGCCAATTTTGAATTTGGACTTGAATCCGAACAGACCGGAATTCTGGGCATTGAAAGTCACGAACCGGGTGCTGGGAAGGGCAAGCGCCACGTTTCCTGCTTCGAAGCTTTGAAGGATGCCATCCTCGTCGCTGGAGTAGATCAGCTTGATCGCATTCTCGAATTCAAAGGGACGTTCGCTGTCCTGATCAACAAGAACAGAAACATTCTCGCCGATTTTGCCCTCCACTTTAAAACGCTGGGTCTGTTTCATCTGGAAATTTGTATTGGGAGCGCGTGTGGTAGCTGTTTTAACCTGGCTTCTCTTTTCGTTTCTCATGCTACCATCAATGGTAATGTTTCCGGACACGTTAAGACTAAGGGTTTCTCCGCCAAAGACGCGTTTGAAGGTTTTGCTTTTTATCCTGGGTGTTTCGATTTTAAAGCCGGTTGATTTTCTAGTGACGCCTTCAGTCCTGGTTTTTTCGGTTTGAAGATATTCTTTCCAGCTGGCCTGAAGTTCGAGCCGGGATCTTTGGTTGATATATTCTTCAAAAGACAAATAACGTGGAGGCAGGACATTATCATTATCAATCTGCTGTTCAATAATGACCAATGAACCTGAGGAATCGATTGTCGTTTTGTGAGTAAATGTCCTGGGGAATTGAACCGGCATCATTGAAAAGGGTGTGCCGATTGAGTAATCCATTTGTAGCGGTGAAGATACAATGGGTG
The DNA here is from genome assembly GCA_964617625.1 of uncultured bacterium. Taxonomy (GTDB): domain Bacteria; phylum Zhuqueibacterota; class QNDG01; order QNDG01; family DSAB01; genus CAZTZL01. Next base: position 31,567 of record CAZTZL010000012.1, on the reverse strand, counting down.
CAAGAGAAAGTCGGGGCTCCGGCATACGAAGTCCTATTTCCGCACGGGCAGTGGAGAACTGGATGAAAAAAAAGATCGAAAAGGCCGCCAATAAATCGACGCGTTTCGATCCTCCTTTTAAGAGTAGATACATACGTTTTTACTGGTTTTTTATTTTTGCCAATTTTTTATGCTTGGCAAAAGTGTTTATGTGACGACCAGTATCAATATCTCAATAAGCAGTTCTCCAATTTATGAAACGTTTTAAAAATAAAATATTTCGATTTAAATTGCAAGTGAAAAATTATAACTTTAAAAATAAACTTGCAAAGATTGCGCCAATTCTCTATATTTTTATTTAAATAAAGGGTGATTATGTTCATTGTTTTACGCTACATCGTTCGGGAACATGTTGGGCCTTTTTTCTTTGGATTATCGACCATCATATTCGTATTTCTGCTTAATGTGGTCTTTCGGGATCTGGGAAAGTTGCTGGGCAAAGGAATCGGGGCCGGTATTATTATAGAATTCTTTTTTCTTAATCTCGCCTGGATTCTCGCTCTGGCTATTCCAATGGCGGTGCTCATTGCAACGTTGATGGCTTTTGGAAGACTCTCTGCCGACAATGAAATTTCAGCATTGAAGGCCAGCGGAGTGAATATTTATCGGTTGATCCTGCCGGTTTTGATTATTGCCTGCCTGCTGGCATTTTTGATGGAGCGGTTCAACAATTGTGTTTTGCCAGATTTCAATCATCGGGTGCGTCTTCTTTATTCTGACATTTCCAAGAAACGGCCGACATTAACATTAGAGCCCCATGTTTTTTTTGATGAGATTCCCAACTATTCGCTTTTGGTTCGCGAAATCGACGAGAAAAAAGATCTTCTCAAAGGAGTGATTATTCACGATACAAGCGATCCCCGTTTTAGTAAAACAATCATTGCAGAAAGAGGAGAGTTGAATTTTTCCAAAGAACAGGAAAGAATAATCTTTACATTATATAACGGAGAAATTCACGAGGTCGAATCACAAAATCTGGAAGAATACAGAAGATTAAAATTTGCACGCCAAGTTCTTTCCATTCCGGTCTCGGATATGGTATTAAAGAGAAGCGAATCGGAACATCGCGGTGACCGCGAAAAAAATGTGAAAATGATGCAGGAAGATATTCAAAAGTCAGAAAACTTCGTTCATCTCAGAATGAAGAGAATTCAGGATATTGTCAATAACGATTTCAGGGCAATTTTGCTGCCGGAAATAATCAGCCAGAAAAGAGATAGTCTGCAAATAACATATTCACCTCGATATTCAAAAATGCAAAAGAAGTCCATTCCACATGTTGAAGAACAGCTTAAGAAAATTGAAGATGAATTGAGAGTGATACGCAGTTATAATCAATCTATCAATGCGCTGCGTGTCGAAATCCACAAGAAGTATTCCATTCCTGTTGCCTGTATTGTTTTTGTTCTGATTGGCGCACCCCTGGGAATTATGGCACGTCAGGGAGGTCTCGCCACGGGCGGAGGATTGAGTATGATTTTTTTTCTGATTTATTGGACTTTTCTCATCGGTGGCGAACAGCTGGCAGACAGAGGAATTATCAGCCCGATTGTGGCAATGTGGAGCCCAAATGTTCTTGTTGGTGCAGTGGGTATCTATTTGGTGATCAAGACCGTTCACGAAACGACATTTATTCATTGGGAACAATTCGGAAAATTGTTTAGAAAAATCATAAGAAGGACGAAAAATTGAGGAGTATTCTTACAAAATATATTCAATCACGTTTTATAGCTGTATTTGTTTTTTGTGTTTTAGGCGTAATCATTCTTTTTTTGTCAATTGATATGGTTGAAAATTTGGACCGCTTCATCGACAAGAAGGTTCCTTGGAATATTACTGCTTTATATTACCTTTATTATATTCCTTATGTTATTGTATTGACCCTTCCTGTGGCAACACTTCTAGCTGCTATTTTTTCAATTGGGACACTGGCAAAAAACAATGAAATCGTTGCGATGAAAGCACTTGGTTTCAGTATTTATCAACTATTAATCACACTGCTAATTATCGGTTTGGGTCTAAGCATGTTCGCTTTTATTTTGGGCGAGGGTGTGGTAACAAAAACCAATAAGAAAAAAGAAAATATTTGGAGAACACATATAGAGAACATCAGCAGCAGACATACGAAGCATCTGAAGGATCTGGAAATCCAGGAACCACCGGACCGCGTGATCACTATTGAATATTATGACGGAGAGCGATTCGAAGCACGCCGTGTCAAGATCGAAACATTCCACAATTATCGCTTAATATCCCGAATCGATGCTTCTTTAATGTGGTGGGAAAATGATGTCTGGAAAATAAAGGAAGGGTATCAGAGATTGTTTGATGGGGACAAGGAAAAAGTAATTCCAATTAAACAGCCAATGGTCTTTCATTTTTCTTTTACGCCGAATGAACTCCTTTTAGCTCAGATCAAACCGGATGAAATGGATGTGGTCGAACTCTATCGGTTTATCAGGAAAATTAGGTTACTCGGCGGTGATGATCAGCGCTGGATGACAGATTTTTATTTAAGGATCGCATTTCCCCTGGCAAATTTTTTTATTATATTGCTTAGTGTGCCGCTTGTTTATAATCGCCGCAAAAAAAGTTTAACCATCGGTTTCGGAATCAGTCTTGCGATTTGCTTTTTTTATTTTGGTTTGATCAAAATGGGACAAGTAATGGGAGAGAGCGGACAATTGCCGCCACTTTTGGGTGCATGTTTGGGAAATGGCGTTGTGGGCATAGGAAGTATGGTAAATTTGTTCAAAACAAGAAAATAACTTGAAATTATTTTTTAAAAACCGTATATTCTTGTTCTTTAAAAATTGCTGAATTGAAGATCACGGAATTAATGGAGGTTCTCATTCATGAAAAGAACATATCAACCTAGTAACAGGAAAAGAAAGAATAAACATGGTTTTCGGGAAAGGATGTCTTCAAAATCGGGCCAACTGGTATTGAAAAGACGGCGCGCCAAGGGAAGAAAACGTTTGACTGTAAGTGATGAGTAAACATTGGAATTTGATGAAAAACTTCCCAAAGAAGAAATTATTCGGAGATCAAGCGAATTTTCCAGGATCATTAAAAATGGAAAAAGATGGAAGGGAAAATACTTACGAATCTTTTTTGAAGAAGCTGATAATAGACGTGTGGGATTTGCCGTTTCAAAACACCATGGGAATGCAGTAAAGCGAAATCGCATCAAACGACTATTAAGGGAAATTTACAGAAAGCGACGATATAAAATCGGAAAATACAGAATTATTTTTATGGTGGAAAGGGATGTGGTAAATCTTGAAATTTCGAAACTAGAGAAGGATTTGGACTTTTTTATAAATGAAAAAATTGGAAAAAATAATTAAACAAATGGTTCTAATTTGTATTCGATTTTATCAGAAAATGGTTTCACCCTTTTTTCCTGCGACTTGCCGATTTGTTCCTTCTTGTTCGGAATACATGGTACAAGCAATTGATAAATATGGCCTTATATCTGGTGGATATAAGGGAATCAAACGGATTTTTCGTTGTCATCCCTTACATTCCGGCGGCTACGATCCCATACCGTAACTTATAAATAATTAGGTAATTAAACATGGATAAAAATACGATTATCGCATTTGTTCTAATCGGTTTGATTCTTCTGCTTTGGCCGGTTTTTCAGACGAAAATAATCGGTATTCCTGAACCTCGCCATGCAAAAGAACAAATATCAGAGGAAACCCATTCTGATAAATCGGTTCAAAAACAAGTAACAGATTCGGCTATTCAGATGGCGGAAAAAACAGGAAGATACGAGCCGATTAAGAAAACAAATCGGGAAAATAAAAGACAAACACTTAGTTCTGATACGATTGTTATTCAGAACAATTTGTTCAGAGGTGAGCTTTCGACCTTGGGTGGCGGAACCGTTGTTAGTTGGAAGCTGAAGGAATATTTTACGCCGGAAGCAGACGAGAATCAGAAAAAAAATTGGGTGGAATTGATTCCTCAAAATGTTCAGGGGAATTTGGGGGTTGTTATCGATCCATTGAAAGCAAGGGGAACAGATCTTGATGATATTATTTTTCAGTATGAAATTGATACAACAGGGGTTATAAAAATATACCGCTTTTTCCATATATTGAGCAATGGCGATAGAATTGAAAAAGAATTTTCTATTACTGAAGACAGTTATGATGTTGATCTGAAAATTCAATTAAACCTGACTAACTATAATGACCTGGCTGAAGGATATCAAATTCGATGGATGTCCGGACTTTCTCCGACGGAAAAACAGCTCATGGACGATCTTCCCTATTATGAAGCCTATGCACTCCAGGGAGGAGAGATACTCAAGACAAAAGACAAAGATACGGGCATAAGAGAAGGAACGACGAAATGGGTTGCGGTTCGGACTAAATATTTTCTTATGGCATTGATACCTCAGGAAGAATTGGGTAAAGCCGCTGAATTGGCAGGGGAAAATATAGAGGGAAGTAAATGGAAATATTTTAATCTGAATCTTTTTATGCCTTCTTCCGCAAACTTTGAAAGCATTCAACACTTCAAGCTCTATTTCGGACCTATGGATTATATCATAATGAAACAGTATGGAGTCCAGCTTGGCAAAATGATGAATTTCGGAATGGTTATTATTCGACCATTCAGCATTTTCTTTTTTCACACCTTGCAATTTTTATATCGATTGTTCCACAATTATGGATGGGCGATTATTGTATTTTCAATATTGATCAAAATTGTTTTATATCCTTTGACCCGAAAAAGTTTTCAATCCATGAAGAAGATGCAGGAGCTCCAGCCCAAGATGGAAGCCCTGAAGGAAAAGTATAAAAACGATCCCCAAAGATTGAACCAGGAAACAATGAAGATGTATAAACAGCAAGGAGTCAATCCTCTGGGAGGGTGTCTGCCCATGCTTCTTCAAATGCCGGTACTGTTTGCGCTGTTCAATCTTTTCCGGACGACAATTATGTTGAGACAGGCGGAATTCCTATTAATCAAAGATCTCTCTTCGCCGGACGCGATCCTTCCGGGAGGATTCAATCTTCTTCCCATTCTGATGGGTGCCTCCATGATTGTACAGCAGAAACTGTCATCAACCCAGAATTCACAACAAAAGGCAATGGCGTACCTTATGCCGATTTTTTTGACATTTATTTTCTTTCGTTTGTCAGCGGGACTGAATTTATACTATTTAATGTTCAATCTTTTGACAATTGTACAGGAAGTTCTTGTAAAAAAACATAAATAAGTCAATATTTTTTAAATAGACATTGAATATGGGAAAGCCCCGTCATTTCAGATTTTGTGATGGGGTTCTTTTATTTTAAAAAAATGGTTGATTCGAAAGATACAATCACAGCAATTTCGACTCCTCACGGCGAAGGAGGTTTGGCCGTGTTGAGAATCAGTGGGCCTGATGCAGTCCGAATCGCTAGAAAAATATTTCAAAGCACGGGGCAACAAACACGTTTTGAAAATCATCGAGTCTATCACGGGTGGATTAAGGAAGGAAATGAGTCTATTGATGAGGTCGTGATGACCCTTTTTAAAGCGCCTGATTCTTATACGGGAGAAGATGTAATTGAGATTAGCTGCCACGGTGGTGTTTTTGTCACCCGGCGTATCTTGGAGATGATTATCAACCAGGGAGCACGACCTGCAGAACCGGGAGAATACACACAGCGGGCTTTTATAAACGGAAGAATAGATTTATCCCAGGCAGAAGCAGTTGCTGAACTGATTCGATCGCAAACAGAAGCCTCTCGAAGGGTCGCAGTTTACCAACTGGAAGGAAGGCTGTCTGAGAAATTAAATACAGTTCGGAAAGACTTGATCCGAATCACTTCTCTTTTGGAAATCGAACTTGATTTCGGGGAAGAAGATGTCCAATTTGCAAATAGAAATGAGATTCAAAATAGTCTCTTTGCGATTAAGCTGGAAATCGACAAACTGATACTTACATACAAGCGGGGCAGGGTCTGCCGGGAAGGGATTCGAATGGTCATTTCGGGACGGCCCAATGTGGGTAAATCAAGTATATTAAATACGCTCGTAGAGAAGGAACGGGCGATCGTGACTGAAATCCCCGGGACCACACGGGATTTGATCGAAGATGTTCTGGACATAGAAGGTATTTTATTTACGATTACGGATACTGCCGGTATACGGGATATGAATAATATAACTGATCCGATAGAGAAAGAAGGAATCCGGAGATCAGAAAAAGCTTTGCGGTCTTCGGATCTTGTTCTTCTCGTTTTTGATAACAGTCAGCCGATTCATGAAGATGATGAATCTCTAATTCAATTGGTCATGCGAGAAAAGAAAGATGTAATCGCAGTAATTAATAAAATCGATTTAAAATCTCGAATTGAAGAAAACAGATTACGCAAGCGTCTGGACGGGGTCCAATTCGTAAAGGTGTCGGCATTAAATCGGGAAGGCATAGATAATCTCATACAAACTTTAAGAAACCAGGCTTTATCCGGAGAGTTGCCCGAAACAGGGGAACTGGTTTTAACCAACCTTAGACATCGCGACAGTCTTATCCATGCAAATGAGAGTATTTCTCAAGCTGAGAAGTCCCTGAAGGAAAACATGTCGCAGGAGTTCATTGCCATGGATCTCAGGAGTGCCTTGGAATATATTGGAGAAATCACCGGACAGACTACACCTGAAGACGTTCTGAATTATATTTTTTCCGAATTTTGTATTGGAAAATAAATGTTTCACGTGAAACATTTTCGTAGTACCTTATATTCTTTCAAATGATAATGGAAATGGTCTTTGCTAAATCATTTAATATGGATCTGATTTGAAAGAGGCAAACCTGAAATACGATGTAATCGTGGTTGGCGGGGGCCATGCCGGCTGTGAAGCCGCGCTTGCGGCTGCCCGTATGGGGGTTAGAACGCTTCTGATTACCATGAATATACCCACTATCGCGCAGATGTCTTGCAATCCGGCTATAGGAGGGCCGGCAAAGGGCCATCTGGTTCGTGAAATTGATGCTCTGGGGGGAGAGATGGCGCGGGCCATTGATGATACCGGTATTCAGTTCAGAATGTTGAACAAGGCAAAAGGGCCGGCGGTCTGGGCGCCGAGAGCGCAAGCGGACCGGGTGGAATATTCAATTCGAATGCGGTCCGTGCTTGAAAATCAAACTGGTTTGGAAATTTTTCAGGGAATGGTTACGGCCGTATGGCTCCAGCGAAATAAAATCGGCGGTGTGATCATGGAGACCGGGAGAAAAATTAATGGAAAGAAAGTCATCCTGACCTGTGGTACCTTTCTCAACGGCTTAACCCACATCGGTTTAAAAAGCTCTCCCGCAGGCAGAGCAGGAGAATTTCCCGCCGTTGGATTGACCGAGAGTTTGGTACAGATTGGATTTGAAACGAGCCGTTTGAAAACAGGTACACCACCGCGTGTCGACGGCAGGAGTATCAATTTCACAGAATTGGAAATTCAGAAAGGGGATAATCCTCCCCGGCCTTTTTCTTTTCAGACCAAGCGTATCGAAATCGAACAGCTTCCGGTTTACCTTACATATACCAATTCAGATACACATCGAATCCTTGCTTCCGGTTTGGATCGGTCTCCTCTATATACAGGGAAAATTTCCGGTGTTGGGCCTCGATATTGTCCTTCTGTTGAAGATAAAATCGTTCGATTCAAAGAGAAAGAACGGCATCAGATCTTTCTCGAACCGGAAGGTCGGCGCACGTGTGAATATTATGTGAACGGTTTCGCGACCAGCTTACCGGAAGATATTCAGATGAAAGCGATTCGAACTATCCCCGGACTTGAAAATGTCGTCGTCACCCGATTAGGGTATGCGATTGAATACGACTTTTTTCCGCCCACACAATTGCAGCCGACACTGGAAACCAAACTGGTGGAAGGACTCTATTTTGCAGGACAGATCAACGGAACCTCCGGTTATGAAGAAGCGGCGGCGCAGGGTTTGGTCGCGGGAATCAATGCGGTATTGAAATTGTACCGGAAGACTCCTTTTATTTTGAACCGTTCGGAAGGTTACCTTGGTGTGCTGATTGATGATCTGATTACAAAAGGGACCAATGAACCATATCGCCTGTTTACATCCCGTGCCGAATTCCGTCTGCTTCTCCGGCAGGACAATGCCGATCTCCGTTTAATGGATTATGGATATAATTTTGGCCTTATTCCCGAAAATGTTTATCTGAGAACAAAAGAGAAGAAAATGTTAATCCGGGATGTAATGAAAAAGGTGCGTGTGATTAAACCAGAAATCGATACGGTAAATCCTCTTCTGAAAAAATGTAAAACATCTCCCGTCGTTACGCGGCAAAGCATTTATCAGCTGCTCAAACGGCCACAGATTAAGCTCTGTGATCTTCATGAAATCCGAGAGATCAAAAATTTTTTATTGTCTTTGGGCGATTTGAAGGATGAGGTTGTCGAGCAGATCGAGATTGAAATAAAATATGAGGGGTATTTTCAGCGGCAGAGAGATCAGATCAATCAATTCAAACGTCTTGAAGAAAAGCGGATTCCCGAAGATGTTGAATATGAAAAACTGTCGAGTCTTTCAAAAGAGGCCAGAGAAAAACTCAGCCGTATTCGGCCGGTTTCACTCGGGCATGCTTCCCGTATCTCCGGGATTTCACCGTCAGATATTTCTGCTCTTGCCGTTCTAATCACAAAACGATTGTCATCCGGTCATGTTCCACGTGAAACAAATTGATATGTTGGATAAAGCGCTTCATCATCTCGGAATTGAAAATTCCAGCCAGGTGATTGAAAAATTTAAAATCTATGAGCAGCTTCTTCTTCAATGGAATCAGAAAATCAACCTTATTTCAAAGCATGACGAGGAAAGAATCGTCCCACGCCATTTTCTTGAATCGATTGGTTTCATTCCGTCGGTTGATTTTCCTGAATGCGCACGTGTGATCGATTTGGGTTCGGGGGCGGGATTTCCGGGGATACCGATTAAAATCATCCGGCCCGATCTGAATATCTATCTAGTTGAATCCATCAATAAAAAAGCCCGTTTTTTGAAAACCGTTATTGATGCTCTTTCTCTCAAAGAAATCGAAGTGATTTGTGATCGTGCCGAGAACCTTGCAAACAAGATTGATCCGGTCGATATCATCGTTTGCCGGTCCGTGGCAAGTCTGGATGTTCTTGTAAAATGGAGCATCGGACTATTCAAACAAAAAACGGGTATTCTGGCAGTTGTCAAAGGGGAAAAGTTAAACGAGGAATTACTGCATTTTGGGAAAATGGAAAAGGACTATAGAATAAAAAATCCTGAGATCAAAAAGTTTAATCCCTTCCCATCAATTTGTCCATTGGATAGAAGTTATATGGTCATCATTAAAAACGGATAAGGGATCATTTCTTTAAATGAAAAAATATTTCAATAATATCGATATTATTGGCAGAGACAAACACTTGTAATTATTAAACATGCATCATGGCCATTCAGATAATAGAAAATATTTTCATAAATACGAAGGCGTATAATACCTTAAAAAACAAGATCTTGTCATCATCCAATATTCACATGAAAGGTCTTGCAGGCTCACTCAAATCTATCTTTCTATCTTCTTTCTATAAAGAAAAGAATTTCCCCTTGCTCGTGGTTTTGCCTGACCGTGAAAGATCGGAATCTCTCGCGGATGATTTGTCCGATGAAATGGGAGAAGCGCTTGTGGCTTTTTTCCCGGGAGGCGAACCGGAAATCGAAGACCACGTATCGCTTAATCCAAGAAAGATGGGACAGCAAATGCAGGTGCTGCGCGGTCTTCTTTCCGACGAAATAAAAATAGTATGTACTACCCCAGACGGTCTTGCGCTTAAGATGCCATCGCCGAAATATTTCCAGGATCGGTTTATTCTTATTGCCGTGAAGATGACGTATTCGCTTCACAAACTGATTGAGCGTCTTTCTGATTTTGGATATGTCCGGGAAAGCATGGTGGAAAAACCGGGGGAGTTGAGCGTGCGAGGGGGCATTCTGGATATTTTCCCGTTCACCGGTGAAATGCCGCATCGGATCGAGTTTTTTGGAGATGAGATCGAATCGATTCGTGAATTCGACATTCAAACACAAATCTCGACCCATCCTGTCCAATCTCTTTTGATTGTCCCAACTTCTGCAGCCTGGCTCGAACGAACCGATTCCATTCTCTCATACCTTCCCGACAAGGCTGTGCTCTTCATGGAAGATCCGGACCTGATTTTAGCCGAGATAGATAAAAGAAATCAGCAGGGGGATAACTCCCTTTTTCAGCCGGCGGAGATGGAAAAGATTTATCTGCAAAAACAGACTCTGTTCCATCATACGATTCATTCTAAATCCGATTTTCTGGATTTTGGGGGAAAGGGAATACAGCGGCTTGGCCGTTCTCCCCAGGAAATCAGGAAAGGCATCGTCTCGCTTTGTTCGAAGAGAGAGAGAGTCATCCTTCTGTGCGAATCGAAAAAACAGACCGAGCGCATCCATGATCTGCTGGACCTTATCGATCGTCCTGTCCTCCATCTCGAAATTATGGAAGGGACTATTCTGGAAGGTTTCGATCTTCCGTCAAGCGGGTTGACGGTCTATTCAGAAAGAGAGCTTTTCGGGCGTATTCTAAGAAGAAGGAAAAAGGAACGGTTCAGCGAAGGTGCGCCGATCCGTGAACTCTCCGAAATCAAACTGGGCGATTTTGTTGTTCACATTGATTATGGAATCGGTGTCTATCAAGGCCTTGAAAAAATTACGGTCAACCAAGTGAGCCGTGAGTGTTTGTCTATTGTATACAGGGATAAAGACAAACTCTATGTTCCGGTCGATAAAATCGAGCGGGTTCAGAAATATGCGGGTAAAGAGGGGGCCTGCCCGGAACTGAGTAAGTTGGGAACGAAACGGTGGGAGCAGGTCAAGCAGAAAACCAAACAGTCCATAAAAAATATTGCAAAAGATTTGATTGCGTTGTATTCTGAAAGAAAAACCATTCCAGGATTCAGCTTTTCTGCTGATACTATCTGGCAAAAGGAACTGGAAGCCACATTTGAATACGAAGAGACACCTGATCAGGCAAATGCGATCATAGAAGTAAAACAGGATCTGGAGAAACCGAACCCCATGGACCGGCTGGTCTGCGGAGATGTCGGTTTTGGCAAAACCGAAGTGGTTCTCCGCGCCGCTTTTAAGGTTATTAACGACGGGAAGCAGGTGGCGATTCTGGTTCCGACGACAATCCTGGCCCAACAGCATTTCCGTACCTTTCGCGAACGGTTGAATCGGTTTCCCGTAACTGTGGAATTGTTGTCACGTTTTAGGACGAAAAAAGAACAGGAAACAGTTGTCCGGAATTTGAAAAATGGATCCGTGGATATCGTAATCGGAACACACCGATTGTTGTCGACAGATGTTGGATTCAAGGATATTGGCCTTCTGGTGATAGACGAAGAACATCGGTTTGGCGTGCGTCACAAGGAGAAATTGAAATCATACAGAAAAAATGTGGATGTTTTAACACTCTCTGCTACACCTATTCCGCGGACGCTTCATCTCTCATTGTCAGGCCTGAGAGACATGTCACTGATCAGCACGCCTCCCAAAGACCGGCTTCCTATTATCACCGAAGTTTCTCCATTCAATGAGCATGTGATTGTAGATGCTATACTCAAAGAAATTAACCGGGGCGGACAGGTCTTTTTTGTGCATAACCGTGTTCGGTCGATTCATGCGATGGCGCAAATGATAAAACGTCTCATTCCCGAAGCGAAGGTGACCGTGGCCCACGGTCAGATGCATGAAAGAGAACTGGAAAAAGTAATGGTAGATTTTATCAATAAAAAATACGACTGTCTCGTTTCTACAATGATTATTGAATCGGGACTGGATATGCCGAATGTCAATACGCTTATAGTGCATCGAGCGGACCGTTTTGGGCTGGCGCAGCTGTATCAGCTCAGAGGAAGAGTGGGACGTTCGGGAAAACGGGCATACGCCTTTCTTCTCACACCGCCCTTTCAAAATTTAACCCAGGAAGCTATCAAAAGAATCCGTACAATCGAAGAGTTTACGGAACTGGGTTCCGGTTTCCAGATTGCAATGAGAGACATGGAGATTCGGGGTGTCGGAAATATGCTCGGCGTGGAACAAAGCGGATACATGGATGCAGTTGGATTTGATCTGTATAACCGGTTGATTCAGGAATCCGTTAATGAAGTTCGACTGGAGAATGAATTGAATGATGATAAAGAGGGGATAAAAAGCGATTGTACCATTGATGCTGATATTTCCGCATATTTTCCGGAAAAGTTTGTATCGGATGAAAGTACACGCGTCAATCTCTATCGCCGGTTATCCATTTTCAAAGAATTTTCCCAAATAGATCGGTTTTCGGAAGAATTGAGAGACCGGTTCGGGCCGCTTCCCGAGGAAGTCAAACAACTTTTGGAAATAAATCGAATCCGGATGCTGGGGAATGAAAAAGGATTAAGCCGTATTGTTCTGGATAAAAGCAAATTAACATTTTATTTCGATGAGAATTGGGTAGAGCAATTTCAAAGCACGGAACAATTGTCACAGAAACTTCATTCAATCATCGATGGATTATCCGTTCCTTCCAAATTTGGACAAAAAATGGGGCTTAGTTTGGAGCTGACAATTCCAACAATTGGGCGTCTTGTATTTATTAAAAATATGTTGCAAAGCTGGGACTGATTCTTTATATTTTCTAACTATATTGTCGTATTAATATTTCCGGAGGAACTATGACTATGAAAAGGCATGTGATTAAGGTATTTCTGTGGATATTGCTGATTGTACTATTTGGAGGATGTGCAAAGAAGGATCCCATTATTGCCCGAATAGGAAAGAAATCTGTTATCACATTAAGCGAGTTCAACACATTTTATGCAGAACGAAGCATGGGCAAAAATATAAAGACGGAGACACTCGAAGGGCTAAAAAAATATTTAAATGATATGATTGATCGTGAAATTCTTCTGGCTGAAGCGTATAAAGCCGGAATGGAACAGGATTCGGTCATTATCGAAAAAATGAATAAGACACGGCGGGAACTTCTGCTGAACAAACTCTACAATGTGGAAATAGTGAACAAGGTATTTCCCGAATCTCTTATTCGTGATTATTATGCTCGGACAGGAAAAGAATTTATGTTACGGTCAATCGTATTGAACGTTCCAAAATCTGCCACGCCTGAGGAGGAAGAGAAGATCAGAAGCAGGGGAGAAGAAATCCTCGGGAAAATCAAATCCGGTGAAAACTTCATAGAACTTGTAAAACAGTATTCGGATGATATAGCAAACAGAGATCGAGGTGGATTGGCAGGCCCGTTCGTTTGGGAACAGCCGGACGATCCAATTATGAAAGTTGCTTTCTCACTCAAAGAGGGAAAGACATCTGGTTTAATAAAGACAAATCGTGGTTACACAATTATTTACGTTGATGAAATACATAAAAAGAAAAGAGGCTCTTATAAAGATGAACAGGGAAATATCCTCGAAAAATTTCGAAAAGAAAGTCAAAATAAGCTTACTAAAGCAGTCAAATCATTTCGTGAAAAGCTTCTTTTGAAAAAAGCTCTTTCCTGGAACGAACCGCTGCTTGATACGTTGGCGGTACATTTTAAAAATTTTGGCTTTTTAAGAAAAGGTGCTCTTCTGGATTCGTTGACTCATTTTTTGACAGATGACCAGGTTTTAATAACCTATCGGGGAGGTCAATTTACGATAAAAGAATTAAAAAGTAAATTGGAAGAGCAAATGCCCGCCCATTTCCAATTTGATTTTGGAGACAAAGAAAAAGTTAAAAAACTTGCTACCGATTTAATTTTTACCGATTCATTGATTGACCTTGCCTACCGTAAATCGCTGGATCGTGATCGCTTTGTTTTGAATGGTCTCAAACGAAAAATGGAAGTAGAAATGATGAATCTTTTCAGAGGAAAAAATATTTATGGCGAAATTATTCCTTCTGAACAGGAACTTGTTAATTTTTTCAAAACACAGCAACAAAATGGGAAATATGTCGTTCTTGGTAAAATTCAAATTCAGGAAGTATTGGTAAAAGACAAAAAACTTGCCGAAAATATTTACAAATGGGCAAAGGAAGGACGCAGTTTTGATGAACTGGCCAAGCAATATACGACCAGAGCCGGATATAAACAAAAGAAAGGGGTTTTTGATTACTTTTCGAAAGGGAAATGGGGTAAATTGGGAGACGCAGCCTTTAAGCTCAAAGTAGGCCAAATCGGAGGGCCGATTCAGCTTGAGAGGAATCTTGGATATTCGGTATTCAAAGTACTGGATAAAAAACCGGATAAAGCGAAATCGTTCGAACAAGTAAAGGGCCGCGTGAATCGGGATCTTATCATGGAAATGGAAAGAGAAAAGGAAAAAGCGTGGCAGAATGACCAACGTGAATTATATCAGGTAAAAATATATGATGAGGTACTAGAGAGTATTGTTAAAAACGATACGGTTTAAAAGTGAATATCGGGATCACATCCAAATCCTGTTGATAATTTTGTTTGTGGCCATATTGCTCAACTGCTGGAGACGAGGCGAGGAAGAGGAGGTCGTGGCGAGGGTGGATAATTCGGTTCTCACTCATAAAAACATGAAGAGCAGAATGAGTTGGGAAGGTTTGAGAGAAGATCAGGAAAGCGAATTCGTCGAGAAATGGGTGGATCGTGAATTGTTATATCGCGAAGCCAAACGACTTGGACTGGATAAAGCCGAAGAACTTCAGTGGGAGCTGGAACTTGTAGAAAAAGAATATGTCATTCAAAAATTACTTGAACGAATCTACGCTAAGAAAATTCAAATTACAGAGGAAGAGATACTGTCTTACTATGAACAGAACCAGGATCTATTTCGTGTGGATGAAGAAGAAGTTAAAATATTACACCTTTTGACTAAAGAAAGAGAAGAAGCAAGAGAAGCACTTAAGGAAATTCAGGCCGGAAAGGATTTCAGTGATGTGGCCCGCGAGCATTCAATCGGTCTTTTTCATGATCAGGGAGGCCAAATGGGCTATATCAAACGGGAAGATGTAATTCCCGAGATCGGCCGGATTGCTTTTTATCTGACACCTGGCAGTGTCAGTTCGATTATTAAAAGCAACCATGGATATCATATTATAAAAGTAATTAAGAAAAGATCAAAGGGTGAAATAAAAGATTTATCCGAAGTGCGCGATGAAATTCTTCAGAGACTGCGGGTCATTAAAGAACGCTCTGCTTATTATGATCTTCTGTTTCAATTGCAGAACGAGGCAAAAGTTTTTGTTGCCATTCCTCCCAAAGAGGAAACAATTGAGAGTGATTCACTAAGCAACCGGATCACCCAAGAATATAACAAGGAGAATACAAAAGAATGAAATTTCGTAATTATATTGGTATTGCACTTTCTTTAATTTTTTGTGCATTCAGTTATCCTATACAGGGCCAGGAAGTACTGGATGGAATCGTGGCGGTTGTCGGAGATAAAATTATTCTTCGTACGGAATTGCTTCAAACAACACAGGGTTTCGCCCTTCAGATGGGAATTAATCCGGTGAACCAACCAGAAGAACTCGAGAAACTGAAAAAGGACGTTCTGCAAAACCTGATCAATGAAAAAGTATTGTTGCTGAAAGCAAAGGAAGATACAATTACCGTTGAGGACCAGCAGGTCGAAACCGCATTGGATGCAAGAATCGACAACCTCGTTAAACAACTTGGTTCGAAAGAGAAAGTGGAAGCTTATTTCGGTATTCCGATAAAAAAGATCAAAAGAGATTATCGCGACGATGTTCGTGAACAGTTGACCATACAAACACTTCAACAGGAAAAACTCAAAGAAGTGCAGATATCGCGCCGAGAGACGGAGATTTTTTTTGCTGCGATGAAAGACAGTCTGCCTAAGAAAAGACCTCTTGTAAAACTTCGCCATATTCTTTTCCAGGTTGTGCCGGGTGAAGGTGCAAAAAATGAGGCCCTCGCGCGAATCCGGGAAATTCAGAATAGTTTGTTAAACGGCGCTGATTTTGAGGAAATGGCACGACTATATTCCGAAGATCCGGGAACAGCCTCAAAAGGAGGCAATCTGGGTTTTGTAGAGCGCGGAACACTTTTCCAGGAATTCGAGGAAGCTGCATTTAAGCTGGAACCAGGTGAAATTTCTGATATCGTAGAAACCTCTATCGGTTTTCATCTTATACAGATGATCGAAAGAAGGGGCGACAAAATCAATGTGCGTCATATTTTGATCAGGCTCAGCACTGGTAAATCTGATGAAACAGCGGCTTATGACAGAGCAATTGAAATTCGCAACAGGGCCCTTGCCGGTGAAGATTTTGGAGAATTGGCTAAAACCTATTCAGATGATGAATCCTCGAAGGAAGAGGGTGGAGATTTGGGCTGGCTGCCGGTCGAAGAACTTCAGATTGAGGCATTTAAAAATGTTGTGGATTCCCTGAAAGAGGGAGAAATCAGCATGCCTTTTAAAACGCAGTTCGGATTTCATATCGTAAAATTAGAAGGCAGACAGGAAGAAAGAGAAATTTCTTTGGATAACGATTATGAACAAATCCGGGAATGGGCCTTGAATGCAAAGCGGCAAAAGGTATTGAACGCTTGGGTTGAAGAACTTAAAAAAGACATGTACATCGAGATAAAAGAAGATCTTTTGTAAATTACATTGATTAAAATTCAAAAATATTATAGTCATAAATTTTCTTATCAATAATATTATTGATTATATACTATCGTTTTTTATTCTTTCCCACTTTGACCAATGAAAAAATGAAAACTGGATGCAGGTGTGTGAATAATGTCGTGACGTTTATGTATGTATCTATTTTTAAAAATGAATGGTATTAAAAAAATTAATCAATCAGAGGGTGAATGGGTTAAGAAGATCTTCCGAGAATATTGGGGCTCCGAAATAATTGTATCTAAAGGGAAAGCACATTTTGTATCAGAGGTCGATGGTTATATTGCTTTTTCTGAAAATAAAAAGTTGGTCTGATTCCCTATAAAGTTCAAAGGGAAGAATGCGAGATTATCACTCTTAACAGTTTTGCTGAAGAACATGGCATCGGTACTTCACTTGTGTAAAAGGTTAAATCCAGTGCAGTGAATATGAAATGTCGCAGGCTGTGGTTTGTCACGACAAATGACACTATCGATGGACTCCGTTTCTGGCAGTGTCGGGGATTTTCTTTGGTATGTGTGTATCAACATGCTATTCAGGATGCACGAAAAATAAAATCCGAAATCCCAAAGATTGACCGTTATAAAATTCCCATTCAAGATGAAATCGAAATGGAAATGAGAATCTGCCAATAATTTTATCTAGTTGTAATAAGTTCACTGATAATAGTCATAGTAATCCAATCCCAAATGGGTCACCTGTTCTTCTCCGCCGATATATCTTAATGTATTTTTTAATTTCATCAACTGAATGAACAAATCGTGTTCGGGATACAATTCAGGCAGGTGCATCGGGCTCTTGAAATAAAAAGAGAGCCATTCCTGGATACCGTAGAAACCGACTCTTTGCGATAAATCAAGAAAGAGGGCCAAATCCAGAACAATCGGGGCTGCGAGAATCGAATCCCTGCAGAGAAAGTTGACCTTGATCTGCATGGGATATCCCAGCCAACCAAAAATATCGATATTGTCCCAGCCCTCTTTGTTGTCGCCCCTGGGGGGATAGTAGTTTATTTTTACCTGGTGAACATAGTCTTTGTATAATTGCGGGTAGAGGTCGGGCTGTAAAATGAAATCCAGAGCGCCCAGTTTACTGACCTCTTTTGTTTTAAAAGACTGGGGATCTTCCAAAACTTCACCATCTCTGTTTCCCAAAATATTTGTGGAAAACCATCCTTTGAGACCCAGCAGTCTTGCCTTAATGCCGGGAGCCAAAATTGTTTTCATCATTGTCTGACCGGTTTTGAAATCTTTTCCCGCAATCGGTACTTTATTTTTCGAAGCCAGTTCATATAGAGCAGGCAAGTCCAATGCGAGATTGGGCGCACCGTTTGAATAGGGGATTTTTTCCTGAAGGAGCGCATAGGCGTATATCATGCTCGCCGAAATAGCCTGATGGTTCTTTTTCAATCCATCTTCGAATGCGGCCAAGGATTGATGCACGGGATCCGGTTCCATATAGATCTCCGTACTGCCGCACCAGACGGCAACAAGTCGATCCAGTTTATGATCTTCCTTAAATTTCCGAATATCATCTCTCAATAACTGGGCGTGGTCCCATTTAGTTGCCGCTTTTTTGATATATTGTCCATTGAGCTTTATCACATATTCAGGAAAGAATACACCCTTCCAGGGTTTGATCGCAGACAATTCATCTTTCAATTGATCGAGCAGTGTTTTTTCTAGGACGCCCGCTTTGAGCGCAGCTTCGTACATGTTATCATTAAAAACATCCCACCCGCCGAAAACCAATTGTTCTATACTGGCCAGAGGAACGAAATCCTTGATAAGAGGGTTTCGTTTTTCGGTCCGTTTTCCCAGTCTAAGCGTTCCCATCTGAGTCAGGGAACCGAATGGCTGTCCCAGGCCTTTTCTGGCAGCCAGAACTCCGGCAATAAATGTAGTTGATACTGCACCCATACCGGGGAGTAAAATTCCCAGCTTGCCTTCTTTAGATTTTATCTCGGGTTTTTTTACTGCGGTCATGATTTTTCCTTTCATGAATCTCTAAATCTTTGTATGAATCTGTTTAATACAATAAACAATTTAGATAAAACAGATTAATTATACAATATAATATTGTCATTGTCAAGAAATAGCTGTGCAAAATATCAAATTCAAGAAAACAATTTATAGTGACATGAAGTTGAAAACCAGACAGGCTGATGTGATGTAATATGCTTTTTATTGATTCAGTAATATGTTTTTCATATATTGAATTTATTCAATGAGTTTGCTTCTGCGCGT
>CAZTZL010000012.1:0-12484 GCA_964617625.1 uncultured bacterium | reverse complement strand
TTATCATTCGCGAAACGTAATTTGAAAGGACTCTCAATGGATGAATGGATTGAAAAGCTAGCCGTCTGCGTGGAAAGAGGCAAGGTCAATAAAATTTCACCCTACCCTCCGGATTTAAAAGATCAGGAAGGAGCGGATGAATTGGCGAAGAGGGCGCTGGATACGGGATTGAAACCCTCGGATATATTGGAAGGCTGCATGGTCGGCATGGAAAAAATCGGTGACAAGTTCGGAAAAAACGAAGCGTTTGTTCCAGAACTGCTCATGGCCGCAAAAGCCATGAATGCGGTTATGGTACATCTTGAACCATTTTTCAAATCGGGAGATGTACAAAGAAAAGGGACGTTTGTGATTGGGACAGTGACAGGGGATCTTCACGATATTGGTAAAAAACTGGTATCAATGGTTGTGGAGGGCAACGGCTGGAAGGTTGTCGATTTGGGAGTCGATGTTTCAACCGAGAAGTTTCTGGATGCCATTCAGCAACATCCCGATTGTATTGTGGGATTAAGCGCTCTTCTGACAACGACAATGGTTAATATGCAAAAAACCGTTGAAAAGATCAAAGCGTCATATCCGAAAACAAAAGTCCTGGTAGGAGGCGCGCCTTTGACGCAGGAATTTGCCAATCAAATCGGCGCAGACGGTTATTCATCGGATCCTCAGGGAGCAGTAAAATTATTGAACTAAAATTTTTTGAATGAATAATAGAATGTTAATATACGAATAATTGGAAATTCATGAGCTGTCCAAATTACAGTAATAATGGAGCATTTCAAAATTCTTCTTTTGAAATATGGGATTAAACAAATTATTTCATTGATTTTTACAAATGGATGTGATAGTTTTGTAAATGTTCATGACGAAGTTATCTCATCGTGGCTTCGTATTGCGATTTAAAATGAGGTTCGATCATGTCAACGATTATGGATAGAATCAGGTGCGGAGAAATTCTTGTTTCCGACGGTGCTTGGGGAACCTTCCTGCATCTAAAGGGGCTTCAGCCCGGAGAGTGCCCGGAGCTATGGAACATCTCTCACAGGGAAGATGTGTTGGACATTGCCAGCAGCTATATCAATGCTGGTGCGGACATGATTGAAACCAACAGTTTTGGCGGGAGCCTGTTCAAGCTCGGTCATTACGGACTAACTGACCGGATCTTCGAATTAAATGAATCGTCTGCGGCGATCTCCCGGGAAGCGGCAGGGGATGATCATTTTGTGCTGGGCTCAATCGGCCCGACGGGCAAAATTCTCATGACAGGGGAAGTAACGGAAGCACAGTTGTTCGATAATTTTAAAATCCAGTCCGAAGCACTGAAGAAAGGCGGAGCGGATGCGATTTGTATCGAGACCATGTCGGCTCTTGATGAGGCCTGTATTGCCATAAAAGCGGCTAAAGAGAACACGGATCTTGAAGTCATCTGCACAATGACATTTGAGAAAACAGTTTCCGGGGAATACCGCACCATGATGGGTGTTTCTCCGGTGGAAATGGTTCCCGCACTTTTGGAAACCGGAGCGGATATCATTGGAACCAATTGCGGAAATGGAATGGCCCGCATGGTGGACATTGTTCGCGAAATCCGATCAGTGGATTCAAACATCCCTGTTCTGGTTCATGCGAATGCAGGCGCGCCCGTTGTCCGGGACGGAGAAACAGTTTTCCCGGAATCGCCTGAAGAAACAGCCGGATATGTGAAAGCATTGATCGAAGCTGGCGCCAATATCGTCGGGGGCTGCTGTGGCACAACTCCGGAACATATCCGACAGATTGTTTCGAAAGTCCGCGCATTGAAATTGTCTTAAAAAAAGTGGATGATATGTCCGAACAAAATTTTGATATTTTAATTATCGGAAGCGGACCCGGCGGATATATAGCCGCAGAACGGGCCGGTGCGAAGGGGAAATCGGTTCTGCTCGTCGAGAAGGAACACCTTGGCGGTGTCTGTCTCAATGATGGATGCATTCCCACAAAAACACTTCTCCACTCCGCAAAAATATTTTATCAGAGCTGCCATTCCGAATCGTTCGGTGTGATTGGACCGGAATCCCGATACGATTTTATTCAGGCCATGCAATGGAAAGAGCAGACCGTAACCAATGCCAGAAGAGGCGTGGAATATTTGATGAAACGCCGCGGCGTAACAGTGGTGTATGGAGAAGCCCGGCTTGAGGACAAGAACATAATCAATGTCAACGGGACAAAATATCACGGGACAGAAATCATTATCGCGACGGGTTCTTCACCGTCTATTCCGCCTATTCAAAACATAGACCATCCGTCCGTTATGACCAGCAAGGAAATACTGGTCATGGACGTTTTGCCGAAAAGTATCGTGATTATCGGCGGCGGAACCATCGGAATCGAATTTGCTTCCTACTTTCGTATGCTCGGCATTCCGGTCACTATAATCGAGGTGATGGACGAAATCCTTCCCAATTTCGATCCGGATATCGGGTCTCTACTTCGAAAAAATATGTCCGATGTAACATTTCATCTTTCTTCCAAAGTCCACTTGGTGAACGGAGAAGGTGTCCATTTTATGAAGGGGGAAGAGAGTCACACTGTCCCGGCGGATCGTGTTCTCCTTGCCGCAGGAAGGACACCCAATACAAATGGGATTGGCCTGGAAGCGCTTAATATTCAGTATGATAAAAACGGAATCTATGTGGACGATTGTATGCGTACGAACATGTACAATGTTTACGCCATTGGTGATGTAACGGGCAAATCCCTTTTAGCCCATTCCGCTTCCAGAATGGGAGAAGTCGCCGTCAACCGGATTTGCAACGAAGAGGACCGGATGAATTATAATGCGATTCCCTGGGTAGTCTATTCGTACCCGGAAGTAGCCGGTGTGGGTTTGAGCGAAACCGAAGCTGAATCGAAGGAGCGGTCAATTAAAGTCGCCTCTCTTCCGATGCGCGCAAACGGGCGCTTTTTTGCCGAACACGGCAATGAAAGGGGAATCTGCAAGGTTATTATTGACAAAGAGACGGATGTAATTTGCGGCGTTTTTATGGTCGGCGGTGTTTGTTCTGAAAACATCTTTGGTGCCGCTGCAATGATTGATAAAAAATTCAAGATTGATGAGATAAAGAAAATCATTTTTCCCCATCCCACGGTTTCTGAAATTATTAAAGATACGATTTGGGAAATATAAAACAGGCCGTTCTTATTTTGCCAAAGTTTTCTTGCCGATACAAAACTGAAAAATAGCTCCTGAATATTTGTAATATTTTTCTTGGAAAGTGATTGATAAATTCTTATTATTTATTTCAATATTTCTTGACAGTTGCACGACCAATCAATAAAGGATCCCATGTTTTACAGTACAAATAAAACCGCGCCTGAAGTTGAATTTAAAGAAGCATTGATCACGGGGCAGGCTCCGGATAAAGGCCTGTACCTTCCCAATGAGATTCCCCAAATAAACAGTGATGAAATTCGTCATCTTCGGAAACAGTCCTATCCTGAAATCGCCCGGGTTATTATCGGAAAATTTATTCCCGAATCGTTGTCCCAAAATCGTCTGCTCCGGCTTTGCAAGGAAGCGTACACCTTTGATGTGCCGCTGGAGCATGTTTTCAACAAACGGTACATCATGAGACTCGATCGCGGGCCGACGGCTTCCTTTAAAGACTTTGCCGCACAGATGATGGCCCGGCTGTTCAGCGTTGTTCTTGAAAACGACAAGAAGGAATTGATCATTTTAACGGCGACGAGCGGTGATACGGGCAGTGCAATCGCCCACGCCTTTTACAAAATCCCGAATATCAAGGTGATGGTTCTTTTTCCACCTTCTGAAGTGAGTAACCGGCAGAGAAAACAGATGACGACACTCGGAGAGAATATTACCATCGTCGGCATCGATGGAAAGTTTGACGATTGCCAGGCACTTGTCAAGAAAGCTTTTTCCGATCCGTTTCTGAACACCCTCTCTCTCACGTCGGCCAATTCGATTAATATCGGCCGTCTGCTGCCGCAGATTGTCTACTATGTTTATGCTTATTGCAGATTGTCCGAAGACCGGGAGCCAATTGTTTTCTCAGTGCCGTCGGGAAATTTCGGCAATATGATGGGCGCCCTGCTGGCTAAAAGAATGGGACTGCCGATTCAGCGTCTCGTCATTGCCACCAATGCCAACGACGAAGTACCGGTCTTTATGAAACAGAAGGTTTATCAGAAAATCGTACCATCGCGCGTCTGCATCTCCAATGCCATGAATGTGGGACATCCAAGCAACTTTGTCCGTGTGATCGATCTTTACGGCGGATGGATGGATGAAGTAGGCATTATTCACAAACAGCCCGACATGGACCGGCTACATCGTGATTTGTGGTCCGTGAGTATCAGCGACAGTGAGACCAGAGAGACGATTCGAAAAGCCTGGGAAAGCCATCGTCTTCTTCTGGAACCGCATGGTGCCGTAGGCTGGACGGGATTGGAACATTTTGTCAAGGAGGAAAAGATTCCTGGTGACACATTGATGGTTTCAGTGGAAACGGCGCATCCGGCCAAATTCCCGGAAGAAATTGAAGAACTGCTCGGTTTTTCGCCCGAAGTACCGGAAAGTTTGAGCGCTTTGGAAAATAAAAAGGAGCACTATCTCAATCTGCCTAACGATTATTCAGCATTCAGAGATCTGCTTCAGGAAAGATACGGATCATGAAAGCGATCGTGATTCTCGGAGACGGGATGGCGGATTATCCGATTCCCGAACTGGACCACCGGACGCCGCTGATGGTTGCAGATAAACCTGCGATGGATACGATTGCCCGGTCCGGCAGGACTGGACAGTTAAAAACCATTCCCGATGATATGCCCACCGGATCGGCCGTGGCCAATCTTTCGGTTCTGGGGTATGATCCCAAAATAACTTTCCAGGGAAGGGGTGTTCTGGAAGCAGCCAGTCTCGATATTCAGTTGTCAGATGACGATCTTGCCTTGCGGGTAAATCTCATCTGCATCGAATCGGGCAGGATTAAAAGCCATTCTTCAGGCCACATTACCAATGAAGAAGCGGGACATCTGATCGGCTATCTTCAAAACTTTTTCGAAAATTGGAATTTAAATTTCACGCAGGGTCTCAGTTACCGCCATCTTCTCGTGATTCCCGGTGGAAATCCAAACATCAAATGCACTCCTCCCCATGATCATCTTGGAGAAGAGTTCGAATCCCTTTTAGTTCACCCTCTCCAGAAGGAAGCGTACGAGACTGCGGATATGCTCAATAGAATGATTCGTGCTTCCCAGCCGTTTCTCGCCGATCATCCCGTGAATCGGGAAAGGATAGAACAGGGAAAACTGCCGGCGAATTCACTCTGGCCCTGGTCGCCGGGCAGACGTCCTAAAATGGAAACATTTCAGCAACGGTTCGGTATTCACGGAGCTGCAATTTCAGCAGTCGATTTGATCAGAGGATTGGCAATTTATGCCGGAATGGATGTGATTCCAGTCGAAGGCGCAACTGGATTGTTTGATACCAATTATGAGGCCAAAGCGGATGCCTGTTTGAAAACACTGGAAGATCACGACTTCGTCTATGTCCATGTTGAAGCACCGGACGAAGCGGGCCATGACAAGAATTTAAAATTGAAGATAAAATGCATCGAGGATCTGGACCGGCGTTTGATTCAGAGGATTTTAGACGGTCTGGGGAAATGGAAAGATCAAACTGTCATTGCCGTCCTGCCGGATCATCCCACGCCGATTGTTAGCGGGGCGCACGTGAGAGATCCCGTGCCCGTCGCAATCTGGGACCCGCGCGTGGAACCGGACTCAGTGCAAAATTTCGATGAGGAAAGCGTCAAAGGCGGTGTTTTAGGATTGCTGCACGGGGATGGATTTATTCGGAAAATTTTCGGATTGTATTAAAAATATATGGCAGCTAATAAGGTAATAATTCTCTTTTATCCAAAATATTGAATGGTTGTTGTCCCTCCCCCAGATTCTTCGATTACGCTCAGAATGACCCTTTCTTGTTATTTTGTGATCCACTTCTTCAATTCATCTAATTTCTTGATCGCTTCCATCGGCGTCATGTGGTCGAGATCGAGTTCCTTCAGCTCTTCCCGTATCTTTTTCTCTTCCTCGGCAAACATGTTGAGCTGGGGTTCCGCCACCTTCATCGAAGGTTCTTCTCCCACAGCCAATTTGGGCATTTCGTGCGGTGTGAGTTCGTTGGCTTCCAAATTGTTCAAAATTTCCTTGGCCCGGGAAATCACTTCGGGCGGAAGACCGGCCAAACGTGCCACCTGAATGCCGTAGGAATGATCGCATCCTCCCGGAACGATCTTTCTCAGAAAAACGATCTTGTCTCCCCATTCCCTGACAGAAACGTTGTAATTTTTCACTCTTTCCAAAATAAGTGAAAGTTCGGTCAGTTCGTGATAGTGGGTGGCGAAAAGGGTTTTTGCTTGAACCTTTGAATGGTTGTGCAGATATTCGGCCACGGCCCAGGCAATGGAAAGGCCGTCGAAAGTCGAAGTGCCCCTGCCGATTTCATCCAACAGAATGAGACTCTTCGATGTGGCATTGTTTAAAATATTGGCCGTCTCATTCATCTCGACCAAAAACGTGGATTCCCCTCCGGCTACATTGTCCTGTGCGCCGACACGCGTAAAAATACGATCCACCAGACCGATACTTGCTGATTTGGCCGGTACATAGCTGCCGATCTGTGCAAGCAGGACGATGAGGCCGACCTGCCGGATGTAAGTCGACTTTCCAGCCATGTTGGGGCCGGTGATTACCAGAATCTGGTCGTTTGAATTATTCAGTTTGACATCGTTCGGGATGAACGGCTCTCCTGCGGGGAGAAGCCGTTCCACCACGGGATGGCGCCCCTCTTCGATGCAGATGTCATCTCCTTCGTGCACTTCAGGTTTGACATATTTATTCTCTTCGGCCACTTCGGCAAGAGAAAGCAGGCAGTCCAGTTCACCGATGAGCCGGCCATCTGTCTGAACCGATTCTGCAAATGAGGCGATAAATCCCCGGAGCTGATCGAAGAGTTCCAGTTCCAGCGCGGTAATCTTCTCCTCGGCATGGAGTATTTTTTCTTCCATATCCTTCAGTTCCGGCGTAATGAAACGCTCGGCGTTGACAAGCGTCTGTTTGCGAATGTAATCTTCGGGTATTTTTGATAGATGCGCTTTGGTTACTTCGATGTAATAGCCGAAGACTTTGTTGTATCCTACTTTCAACGACGAAATGGACGTTCTTTCCCGCTCGCTCTTCTGCATTCGGGCGATCCAGTCTTTTCCCGAAAAAGCCGTTTCCCTGAGATCGTCGAGTTCTTTGTTGTATCCTTTTCGGATGACATTTCCGTTGATCAAAACAGCCGGCGGATCGTCAGCAAGTGCTTGTTCGATTTTCTCTGCGGCTTTTTTGCAGGGATTCAGATTTTTTACGATACGTTTGATCTGTTCTGCACGGATCTCTTTGAGGGCCGAAATTAAATCGGGAATCATGATGAGAGATTTTCTGAGTGCGGCAAGATCGCGCGGATTGGCATGGCGCATAACGATTTTTGTGATGAGCCTTTCCAGATCGTTCATGTTTTTCAGAAGTGAGTTTAATGTCCGCCTGACAGGCTTGTTTTCAATAAGTGATTGTACACTGTCGAGACGTTCCCGGATCGGCTTTGCTTTTTTCAACGGCCGCTGAATCCACGCGGAGAGGGTTCTTCCGCCCATGGAAGTCAGGGTTCTGTCCACAATCGAGATCAGCGTGCCGGTTTTGGCTTCCCCCATCATCGGAGTGACGATTTCCAAATTGCGCCGTGTGGCCGGGTCCAGCATCATAAAATCATCGTCGGTATAGGAACTGATATTCCGGATATGCGCGAGAGATGTTTTCTGCGTTTCCTGAAGATAGGTCAGTATTGCTCCGGCCGCGGAAAGTCCTGAATCCAAGTTTTCACAGCCGAAACCCTTCAGGGAGGCAGTTCCGAAATGTTTCGTCAGCGTTTCGTATCCGTAATCCCTTGTGAAAATCCATCCCTCCCTCCGTGTGATCAGAAGAGAGAGCTGCGATCGGGTCAGAATGGATTTGAACGTTTCCGCTTGTTCCTCGGAGATCAGGATTTCTGAAGGGGAAATGGAATGAATTTCTTCGAGGAGCTTTTCCGGTTCGAATTCCGTTACAGTAAATTCTCCGGTGGAAACATCGACCGATGCCATTCCGTAACGGTCGTCCGCCATGTAGAGTGCGGAGAGGTAGTTGTTGCGGACCGATTCGAGAAGCCTTTCATCTGTGACGGTTCCCGGTGTGACCACCTGAATAACGTCCCGTTTGACAACCCCCTTCGCCAGTTTCGGATCCTCGATCTGCTCACAGATTGCTACCCGGTATCCGGCCCGTATCATTTTTGCCAGATACCCGTCCAGGGCGTGATGCGGGAATCCGGCCAAAGGCACACTGCCCGTTTTCCCGTGTCCCCGCGATGTTAGTGTGATTCCAAGCACCCGGGAACCGACTTTGGCGTCTTCATTGAACATTTCAAAAAAGTCGCCCATTCTGAAAAAGAGAACAGCATCCCTGTGCTGGGCCTTGATTGCATTGTACTGGGACATCAAAGGTGTTTCGGAATTGGATACAATTTTTTGATTTTTCGGTTTCATGATTATCAGTAGTTTCTTTTCACTCCGGTCGGCATATCAAATTAATATGAACGCCTGCAAAATGCAAATCATTTCATAGAAAAAGTAACTCTTGACATTTTTTCGTTTTCTCTTAAATTGTTTTTGTTCATATGTTTCTAAAACATGCCGATAAAAATCGAGGTTCAATTGAGAATCCCTGCTTTTTCGAATTCATATCACTCTCCCCGGACAGAACAGACCTGGCTCGCCAGTCATTTCCCCACTCTCGCCTTTTATTCAAAGCTGGTTTCGGTGGTTTGGAAAGCTTCGTTAGAAGCAAAAAAGAATCAGTATACTTCCGCGAGTATGGCCCGTGACAGCCAAAATATATTCCGTGATTTGGAATCTGTTGGTGTCCGGTTTTATATCGATAATCTTAAAGTTCTGCAGGATTTGAAAAAACCCTGTGTTTTTATAGGTAACCATATGAGTGCGCTTGAGACCTTTATTCTTCCCGGAATTTTGCAGCCGTTTCAGGAAATCACCTTCGTTGTGAAAAAGAGCCTGATGTCTTATCCCGTTTTCAAGCACGTTATGATCAGCCAGAATCCGGTTGTGGTGGGAAGAAAAAATCCGAGAGAGGATCTGAGAACCGTGCTTGATCAAGGATTGGACCGGCTCAGGCAAAAAATTTCCGTGGTCATATTTCCGCAGCACACGAGGACGCTCGATCTGGATGTCAGCCATTTTAACACACTCGGCATCAAGCTTGCACAACGTGCCGGTGTTCCGGTTGTCCCGATTGCACTGAGAACGGATGCCTGGGGCAATGGTCCGCTGATCAAGGATTTTGGAAGGATCGGTCCCGAAAAGCCCGTTCGTTTCTATTTCGGAGATCCTCTGACTATCAAGAAAAACGTACGGGAAATTCATCAGCATATCGTGTCATTGATTAAAGATAAATTGATCGAATGGTTTTAGGTCTTTGATTTCAAAGAGTGATTTTGATAAGATGACTAACTTTTGTAAATTTTTATCTGTATTATAATAATGCCAAATGTCAAAATCCGAATAACAAATTAATGCCAAATTACAAAATTCAAATGAATATTTTTGACATTTCGCATTCGTGCTTGTTTGGGATTTCGGATTTTATCATTTGTGATTTCAAACATTGATCATTTAATTTTTTACAGAAATCTAATAAGATGAAAAAAATGTCCCGTCTCTGGATCTGCCTTCTGTTGGCGGTTTCCATTTTGCTGGCGGCTGCCGATGTGCCGTCGAAATTTTTGAATGCAACCGGTCTCAATACGGTTTCTAAATTCAATGATGCTTATCTTGAAGAATCGTTCACCCGTTCGGTCAATACTTTCCTCGTTCTTTCAGTGATCAAAGCCGGACTGGCCGTTCTGGAAGGGACCGAAATCGGAGTCGGGATAGGAATCGAAGTGGGCGGAGTTGTTCGGGCGGTTTACGATTACGTCGATCTGGCATGGCGGACTGTTCTGGCCAGCTCGGTTGTTCTTTTGGGAACGCGTTACATTCTCCAGGCTTCCGGTCTGGTCGATCAGTGGTTTCTTTCCGCAGCCCTGCTGTTTTTGCTTTTTCAGTTCCTGTTCCGCTGGTATCTCCCGCGTCAAACCACAATGAAAAATCTGCTGAGAGATACCGGTCTTGTTCTGACGCTTTTTACACTACTGCTCTACATCGTTCTCCCGCTATCCGTGGCAGGCGGGCGAACACTCTCGAAATATATCACGGCCAAACCCATGCATGAGGCAGAAACAGGATTTTCCCAGCTAAAGGAAAACGCGTTTCCGGATTCGGAAGGCGTGAAAAAAGGAATATGGAGCAAACTGACCGATACCAAAAATCAGATTATCGCTGTCGTGAAAACAATCAATGCAAAGTCTTCGGAAATGAGTGTGTGGGTGCTCAAGCTGATCGCCGGTTATTTATTCGACTGCATTGTGTTTCCGCTGATTTTGTTTATCGCCTTGTTCTATTTTTCAAAATTTCTGATCCGATATTTCTTTGATATTCAGAAGCAGCGGACACTTAAAGAGGATTTGGAGTCGATCTTTCACCGCTATTTTTCGAAATCCGATAACCAGATATCCGCTTCCTGAAATCATTATTTTTTATCCAACCAATAGGAGACGATTATGTCAGAAAAAGAATCAAAAGGTCCGATTTTCAAAGGCATCGTTCATGAACTTACCCAGCCTTTCATCGATGTGTTCCATGCATCCAGGGCTTTGTGGGGTGTCAACCTTTCCTATGTTCTCGAGGGATTGACCTATTTCGGTGTGGTCGGATATTTAGTCATATATTTTACAGATTTCATAAAATTGAATGACATCCATGCAGGGCAGATGGTTGGATTTCTAACCGCAGGAATCACACTTGCCATGCTTTTTCTGGGCGCCACAGTGGACTGGATCGGCGTCAGAAAATCCTTGCTCTATTCCCTTTCATTCATGCTGGTCGGAAGGATCCTTCTGACGATGAGCCCAAACATAACTGCGTCCGTTGGACTGTGGTCCACAGCTCACTTGATTGCCATGCTTGGGCTTCTGGGGATCATTTTAGGCTATGGAATTTACCAGCCTGCGTGTTACACAGCAGTGAAACAGTTTACCAATGAAAAGACTTCGGCGATGGGTTATGCCATGCTTTATGCCTTGATGAATCTTGGCGGATTTCTGCCGGGGATTATTGCCCCGCCGATTCGAAGGGCTTTCGCGACCGAAAGGGAAGGCATCTTGGCTGTTATGTGGGTTTATGTGGGATTGACGGTTGTTGGAATCATCGTGGTCGCCGTTCTTTTGACAAGAAAGACCATTGAAAAAACGATTCAGGCGGTGAGCAAGGAAACGAAAGAAAAAATCGCAGCAGACAAAAAAGCCGAGGAAGAAAAATCTGCCAAAGAAAAAATAATGTATTATCTGAAAAATTTTCCGATCAAAGATCTCCGGTTTATGTTCTTCATTTTCATTCTCATTCCGGTGCAAACGCTGTTTGCGCACAACTGGCTGACGCTTCCGGTTTATTTTAAAAGGGCATTTACCGGTGTGGTCCAGAACAATTTCGAGTTCTTCACCAACTTTAATCCGATTTTGATTTTCATTTTGACTCCGATGGTGGCGGCCTTAACCTCCAGGAAGAATACATATAAAATGATGATTCTGGGAACCTTTGTTATGGCCTCCCCGACTTTTATTCTTGCTCTGGGACCGAGCATCTATACGGTTTTTGCCTATCTGATTATAATGACCCTTGGTGAGGCCATGTGGCAGCCAAGATTTCTGCAATGGGTAGCGGATATTGCTCCAAAAGGAATGACAGGAATTTATATGGGCATCGGGCAGTTTCCCTGGTTTCTCACGAAAGTCGTTACCAGTCTGTATTCGGGCTGGTTTTTAATGAAGTACTGTCCGGCAGACGCACCTCCCTCTGCGATGAATACGCAAACGATGTGGCTCATCTACGGCTTCATTGCTATCGTCACCCCGATCAGTTTGTTTCTTGCGAGGAAGTGGATGATGAAAGGATTTAAAACGAAACATGAGGGGTAACGAGTATAGATTAAAAGTGCTGGAAATCAGTAATGTTGTTGTGAGGAACGGTTTGATGAAGCAATCTCAGTGTATAGTTTATGAGATTGCTATGTCGTCCTGATGAATCGGGACTCCTCGCTAAGACAGTTTCTGTCCAAA
This sequence comes from uncultured bacterium, assembly GCA_964617625.1. Lineage (GTDB taxonomy): Bacteria > Zhuqueibacterota > QNDG01 > QNDG01 > DSAB01 > CAZTZL01. The sequence continues at coordinate 171 of CAZTZL010000012.1, read as the reverse complement.
GTATGAAATCCAGGGTGATCAAAGAGAGCGAAGCGATATAAAAAATTCAAATTGATTCGATTTTATAGGAGGCTTCCATGGATCAAAATAACATCCCCTTATGCCAGAGCTGCGGCATGCCGATGGCCAAACCCGAAGATTTTGGAAAGAATTCCGATCACAGTCAAAATA
>CAZTZL010000011.1:54778-59898 GCA_964617625.1 uncultured bacterium | reverse complement strand
TCTAATTATTTTTAATAAACTTTCTTCATATAATGATTTTTCTGATTTCTTCTCTTCATGTTTTTTATCAGAGGTAACATTTTTTAAAAAAAGTTTATTCTTGATAAAATCAGCAAGTTTACTATCATCATATTCATTATTAAGAACGCAGTCTATCATTGGTCTTAGCCAAGCATACCTTGGTTGACTATAAAATGAACTGTTAACTATATATTCAATTGCATTTTTATAATTTTGAGTCATAATAATCTTCTTTATATACAGCTAAGCAGTCGATATTCGAAACATTTGTGGCATCTATCCCGATTTCATATTATATATAACAATTGAAGTCGGGATGCTTTTTAGGCAATCCCCCCTATTTCCATTTGGTGCGAATGATTTAACAAACAAAATTCAGTGCAGTGCAGAGGATGCAAAATTATTGTTGTAAGATAATCAGATGATTTGCGAAAATCAACTGAATTTTCAGGGAAATCCTGAAAATTCATTCAAACGGAAGGATTATTTTTTTTTCGCAATCACACTTTTACAGGCCGGGTTTTCTTCTTTTTATAAAGCCGCACTAAATCCATAAAAATATCCAGATCGCTGTCCAGATCGAACGGCACACCGTCAAAATAAAAAATCCGGATCGGAATCGAATCGTGGTCCCGGCTGATCACCGGATAAACCGCTTCGGTCACAATGCCGTTCATGCACGTAAACGGGCTGATATCGACAATGCCGTCGCATCCGGCCCTGTAAAACGCAATCGCGTTCCCCGAATTCAGAGTCATCTCTCCCAGCGCCATATGCTGCGGAAGATAAGGCATGCTGTTCGCCAGGATCGATTCGACGCGCGGATCTTCCCTCCCCGCAAAAAGAGTCTGAAAAGGCGCCAGTAGCCAGTGCTCGTTCCATCTCTGCACGGCCCCCTTGACCTTCGCCGCTAACATCGAACCGCTGAATCTCCGCCCCGAATCTCTGAGCTTTCTCTCCTGTTCATTGTTGGTGTACCAGATCCATTCCGACACATTGGCCAGCCAGACCTCCCCTCCGGCGGCTTCGATTCTCCGGATGATGTTCTGGTTGCTGTAGCTGTTGAACCGAAGGAAAATCTCCCCGACCGCCCCAATCAGGGGACGGCTCCCGGGTTCTTCTTTCAGGGGCATTTGTAAAAAGCGGTCCCGGACTTCTTCCAGCGCGCCGGTCAACAGCCGGAGCTGGCGATTCAGGCCGAGCGAAGGATTCGAAAAAACAGCGCAGACCCGGTTCAATCCCTCGTCATGGATGCGGTCCGCGTCTCCGGGATTTCGCTCATACGGCCTGAACATCAGCAGAAGCTTCCGGAGAATATCGGAGACGACCACGGCCCGCCAGCCCGTGATCTTGAATTGAGTCACATTTCGGGCGATTCCCTCGTATCCGTCGCTGCTCGTCGTGGAAAAAACCAGCGCGTCCCGGTATCCAAGCTCGTTCAGGATTTTCCTCAGGAACGGTTCGTACTGTCCGAAACGGCACGGGCCGGATGAAGTGGGCATGAAAAAAGCCGTTTTCTCCGGGCGGAAGGATGCATCCGTGATGATCTTCAGAAAATTGCCGAGCGTGATCCGCTGGGGCAAACATTCCTCTCCCGTCGTAAACCGGGAAGCCAGTTCGAGCGTGCGCTCGTCCGACCGGGGAGAAACGACCGCATCGATACCCAGGGACCGCAGGGCCGCCGCAAGAACGCTGGACCCTCCGGTGCTCATGCGGGGGACATACAGCCGCCTGCCCTTGATGGGGTGTTCGGAATGATTCTTTCGTTTTAAAATGGACATGGATTAATCATATCCTGAAATTATAACAACCAATTTTACATAATAGAAATTTCATACACTATAATACTTTGTAAAAAAAATTAAAAACTGTCATTTCGATCCCGATTCTCTATTAAAAAATATTATAGAATATCGGGAGAGAAATCTAATAGTTATATTAAAAGATTTCTCATCCCGAAGCATCGGGATTCGAAAAGACATATTTACAAATTTTTATAAACATTTTCATTGTTGTCCTCAGTCTTGATTATCCCCAAAATTATGACAACAACTTCTTGCTTTCCAGAAACGCTTCGATCCGCGTCATCACGCCGGCATCGTTGGCGTGGCTGTCCATCTGCAGAAAAAGAAACGGCCTGCCGCAGGCGTCTTCGATATAATGCCGGATATAGGAATCCGGTCCGCATTTAAAATTACTGATAAAGATGACGTGAAGGTTGGGATGCTCCCGGGTGAACCGGGCCGCCTGGAGAATCCGTCTCCCGTAATTCCAGAACATGTGATCGTGCACGGGCCGGATATCGATACTGTCCAGAGGGAGAAAATCCATCGGCAGCACATTGACGCCGTAGAGAGACCTCAACTTGGTCGGGATGTTCAAATTGATCCCCGAATCGTAGAGATTGTACGGGCGTCCCAAAATGACGGTAGAAGGAATCTCCCGGCCGAGAATCTCTTTGCATATCTGTTCTCCCTCTTCTCTGATTTTTTGCCGGAACAGAGATTGGCTTTCGTACGCTTTTTGAAGCGCCGCCCGATTCTCCCCGGGACGGATGCCGTATTGGGATAACTCCCTGAGCAGTTCCCTGTTCACATGGGACAATCCCATCCTGAACTGCACAGAAGGCGAGATTATTTTATTCCTGATCGGCTCGAGCGCCGGCGCGTGTCTGACAATCAGGGGAATGGTCTGGGCCCAGGGGCAGAGGAACGAAGCAATGCTTTCCGTGGGATCTTCTTCATTGACGATATGAGGGAGAAAAATGGCATCGACCGCTTTATCGTTCAGCTGCATTAAATGCCCGTGAGCGACCTGAACCGGAAAACAGGGTTCCGCAATCGTGGCTTCGACGCCTGCATGGATGACATCCTGTTTCGAAGGCCCGGAAAGCACGACATCAAATCCCAACTGCTTAAAATAGGCGGACCAGAACGGCAGGCGTTCATAGAAAAAGAGGCATCTCGGAAAACCGATTTTACCGCGCTTCTTTTTTGATTGAACAGGATCGTTTTGCTGAAAATAAACATCCTCTCTAAATCGAATCAAATCGGGAATGACCGCCTTTTTGCTGGATTTCGACCGCTTGCGGTACTTCTCCGAGCATTTATCCCCCCAGCAGCTCTTTTCACCATCCACTTCGACTTCCTGAATCGTGCAGTGATTCGAACAACTCTGACACTCGAATTCACGGATCTGCCATTGGACACGGTTCAAATCCCAGCCCTTGAATCCGCTCTCTTTTGTACCGGTTCGATCTCTGGCAAGAAGCGCCGCGCCGATCGCTCCGATAATGCCGTTGTGCGGGGGAACGACAATTTCCTTGTCCAGGATGGTTGAAAACGCGGCAGCCACGCTGTCGTTATAGGCCGTCCCTCCCTGAAAAAATATAGCGTCTCCGATTTTCCGTTTTTTCACGACACGGTTTAAATAATTATGGACAACCGAGTACGCCAGGCCCGCCGTAATATCTTCCTTTGCCACGCCGTGATGCAAATAGGTGCTGAGTTCTTTTTCCATAAATACCGTGCAGCGTTCGCCCAATCGAAGCGGAGAGCCGGATTTCAAAGCCAACTCCGAAAATTCGTTTTTGATCGAAATGCCGATCTGTTTGGCCTGTTCCTCCAAAAAAGATCCGGTGCCGGCGGCGCAGGCTTCATTCAAACTGAAATCGGTGACCACGCCCTGATTCAGCGATATAAATTTTGAATCCTGTCCGCCGATTTCAAATATGGTGTCCACATTTTTATCGAGATATTTTTCACTGACATGCATGGCGCCCGTCTTGTGCGCCGTAATCTCGTCCTTGATCACATCCGCGCCGGTAATCAAACCGATGAGTTCGCGTCCCGAGCCCGTTGTGCCGACGCCCCGGACACGAACCCGATTTTGAACGGCCGAACACATTTCTCTCAACGCATCCGATACGACCTGTATGGGGCGGCCTTCGGTCATTCTGTAAATGCCGTGCACGAGCACACCTTCATCCGTGATCAATGCCAGATTGGTACTGACCGAACCCACATCAATCCCGAGAAACACATCGGCGGTTTGACTTTCTTTAAAAACGAATGGTTCGGTTTGATTCCGCAGAAGCCTGACCTTTTTCATTGAAAGCGGACGGGTGGTCGGATATGAAAATTTTTCTGTGCCTGTAGCGGAAAAAGAAACATCCATTCGTTCCGAACGGTTTGCTATCAGGGCGCTGCCGACGGCACCCAGCCATGCGGCATATTCCGGGACAAACAATTGCCCGTCGTTCAAATCAAAACAATTGCGGAACGCCTCCACAACTCCCCGATTCGCGGCGACGCCTCCGATAAACGCAATCCGGGGTTCAATCCGCTTGCCTTTTGTAATGCTCCCTCTGAAATTTCTCACAACCGCCTGACAGAGGCCCTTGAGCACCTCCGGCGGTTCGTAACCGCGCTGCTGTGCATGAATCATATCCGATTTTGCAAAAACAGAACACCGGCCCGCTATATTGACGCATCGATCCGCGTTCTCAAGAATATCACTCACTTCTTCGATCCTGTAGTTCAAACGGCCGGCCTGCTGATCGAAAAACGAGCCTGTGCCGGCTGCGCATTCACCATTCATTTCATAATCATCAATCCGGATATTCCCGTCCTGCCCGCGCGATATCCGGATATATTTTGATGTTTCTCCCCCCATTTCAAAAATGGTCCGCACATCGGGATACATCCTTCCCACAGCCTCCGCCGCACTTCTGAAGCCATTGATAAACGGATAATGATGCTTCTCCGCATACTTTTTTCCGATGGACCCGGTAACGACCAATCCCCCTATTTCCTTTTTCTGAAACAACTCGAAAATCGATTTGAGCATTTGATCGGTTACATTCTGTGGTTCGCCAAAATGCCTCTTGTATTCGGAAAGGACAAACCGCTTTTTTTTAAATTGGGGAAAACGGGTATCGTCCACAACGAAAAAAGACGGCATGCGATCTGATATTCGGGAAAGATGATCTTCGCGGCACAGCAATGCAAGCTGAACGCTGATGGTTCCGATGTCAATTCCAATATCTATCCTGTTGTCCATAGGGAATTAAATTTAAACAAATTTCATAAAGAATCAAG
>CAZTZL010000011.1:0-54678 GCA_964617625.1 uncultured bacterium | reverse complement strand
TCTATCCTGTTGTCCATAGGGAATTAAATTTAAACAAATTTCATAAAGAATCAAGGAAAATGAGAACCGCTTTACAAATGTCCAACCATAAAAAACGAATGATTTGTGAAACCATTCGTTTATGAACAGAATGACGTCATAATATATCAAACATCAAGAGCAACAACTTAATATCATTCAAGCACCTTAGCAATTGCAAATATTTTATGTTATGCTTAAATAGGATTCTGTTCTTTTCTTCTAAAGAAAAGAATCTCCGCAGAGTAAACTTTTTTAGTGATGCTTCACTGGTGAGTCAATGTTTAAAAACTTTTTACATTTATTTAACCGGACACTCATAATTCCCAACAATAAAAAACGAATGATCCGTTCTGCAGCAGACCATTCGTTCATTACAGGATGATTTCATGTATCTGTACTTGTTAATAACTTCCCTTGTGAAGAATGTCCTTATAATACGCGTTCTGAATTTCACCCAATTTGGTAGAATGAATCAATTGATACCTGTGGAATCCTTCCAGATCGGCGAAAACAAAAATAACGCCTTTTTCAATATTCGGATACTGCCAAATTTGATAGGGATGCAGATTGGGTTCATTCGGATATCGGTCGATATAGGAAGGAGCGCCATAAAGCGCATACACGCGGCCCCGGTCCGTTTTCCATCCCTTCATACCCATGGCACCGAAATTTTCGTTTCCATACCGTATCCGCGATAAATATTCCTGTCGCCATGCATTGGCATCTTTCTCCGGATTGGGATTATTCTGATACCAGAAAAGAAACAGGTATCTTCTTTTCAAGTCAAGAGTAGTCGCCGCCTGCCAGACGCTCCGGGTGGCCTCATTTAATAAATAACGAATCGATTCAAACTCTTCCACAATACTGGTAGAGTCCATCTGATTAAACATGCTTTTAAAGAACTGCCCTTCATTATAGTCAGGAAAAAAATCATTGTCCTGTTTTGATTGATAAAATGAAAACTGTTTTTGTTTTTCAGCCAAAACAGTATCCAATGAATCCATCAATTGGACATGAAGAAAATAAACTCCTGACGGCAGTGAATCCAGATCGACGAATCCTGTTTCAACGTTCGACCGTCTTTCGTGAATCTCCGATCTTTTTCTTTTTACGGTATCCGTCACGGCCTGTTGAAAATCGTTCGTGACAAAATATTGAACCGTGCTTTTCCGGTCGATTTGGTCGTTCGATCCGTAAAGTTCAGTATAAAAATGCAATTTCGCCAGTTCAGAATGATAAAACCGGGTTGGATTGGGTTCGACGATCAGATAATTTTTATAAAAAGCCGAATTGCCCTGATCCACGGATTTCTGAATGGATCGGGCCAGCTCGATATCGCTGAAATAAAGGGAATCACTATTTTCAGAAAAAATCGAAATGTCAAAATCCACACTGTCGATATTGCTTTCCCGGTTCATATCCCACAACCGGAAAACACACCGGTACTCTCCTTCCGGTATTTTAAAATTGACCTGATCGATAAACATGTTGATGCTTTGATCTCCAGTTGTATCCGGAACAGTATAGAGATTTTTCCAGAAATATTGATCAAAAAGTGTATCACTGTGAAAAATGTTAAAATTCCCGATGACAAAACCGGTATAACTTCCATCCGCTTTTTGATATTTCAAATCTTCCTGGGAAAAGCTGTAATAAATTTCAAACAGTCCGTTTTGTGAATCGTATGCAAACCGTGCCCAGTCTATCTTTAAATAAAGAGGTTTGGAATATACTCCCTTTAAGGATGTTAAAAAGATAATACAAATCAATATTCGAACATTCTTTTTCATGTGATATCCTTGAATACAGAGAAAGGTTGACCTTAAGAAGGCCAACCTTTCTCATTGTTTAAAAAAGATTCAACTACATGCTGAACGAAAAGCTGAACCACTGGACGTTGTCAAAGAATTCCGTGATCTGATAGGCATAATCAACCATCAGAGACATGTTTGCGCCAACGCCTAATTTCACACCTCCGCCGAAACTCGGTCCCCAAAGGTAATTCTGTTCCTGTGTAACAAAACCTTCGTATTCATCCTCAAGACCTTCCATGAATGCAGCTGAATAGGCGGCCCGGATAAAAACCATATCTTTGAAAGCATATTCCAAACTGCCGGTATAGGTATTATAGGCCGAGGCATTGTTCACAAAAACACCGGAGAGAGAAACCGCATTCATATCATCGATTTTCAAATTATATCCCGCTCCGATTTTCAGCTGGGTCGGAAGACCGCATTTCATTGTGGGAATGGACAGTGAAGTGAGTTCGGATCCGTATTCAGTGCCAGTAACTTGCTGACGCTTTTCAAGATCCTGTCCGGTGAATTGCATGTTTCCGCCAAAGTTGGTCAGAACAAAACCCAGCCGGAGACCGCTCTCGTTGATGTACTGCAATCCCAAATCGACGGCAAATCCACTGGCAGAAGTACTCATAATCTTCTCGGAAATGATTTTGGCATTGAAGCCAAAACGAATCCGGTCCGTGAATTTCCGGCTGAAATGTGCCGACAATGTAAGATAGTTCGGTGAAAACGTCAATCCTGTACCGTCCGGATTTTCCGTAGTCGTTTCCATGATTTCTCCAAAATTCAACGCTTTCACGGAGAGACCGATATTACCTATCGAACCGATATTGGTAATCGCGGCTACATAGGAAACATAGATATCAGCAATATAATTTTGATACGAGAACATGGCTTCTGCCCTCGAATCAAGCATGCAAGCTCCTGCCGGGTTCCAGTACATTGCGTCGACGCCCTCAACATTGGCAATATTCGCTCCACTCAATGCTGTAGAGCGTGCGCCAACAGGTATCAACAACTCCATCGCGCCTGTGGTACCGATCTGTTTACCTGTAGCACCGAAAACCAGACTACCGGTAAAGAGCAGGAGGCAAACAAGAACGAATAGACACTTGATCATATATTTCATGGTCATTTCCTTTCAGTTATTATTTAAAATCCTTTCCTGATGATCGAAAGATTAATAATAGAGCAGCCGTTCTTCGCGGTTAATGACTGCGCATTTAAGTATCTTTTCGCCCACGCCTTCTACATCGATATGCACCAGGTAGATACCGCTTGCAACCGGTACATCGGCAGTATTCCGAACGTCCCATTGGGCATACGCGGTTCCATCATTATGGTCAATGACACGCACCAAGTTACCGGCCAGATCGAAAATACGAATCGTGGTTTTATCTCCCGGTAAATTGGTAAACCGGATGATTCGGCCTGAAGGTGTACGTTCTGCCGAATTGAAGGCCCAGTAAGGATTCGGCACCACATTGATCTTGTTCAGGTTCAGTTTGGCAACCGCATCACCAGTCTTGGATCCGGTCGGAGTAAATTCCCAGGTGTCCTCTGTTGTTGTCGGCAAGTTTGCAATGATATTCAGATTGAAATCTGCTTCCAGGTAGGGATGACCGGGACGTTGAGTGGGCCAGAAAGCATACATCGCATCCACTACGGTTCCGTCCACATCATTGCCGTATGTGTTGCCGTCCGGATCGTAATCAGTCGCATTAATAAAAGTATACTCACGGCCGCCTGTTGCGGGGTCAGTATATGTTTGTGTTACCGGATCCCAACCACCCAAGTCCCAACGCAGGTTGACGTTTCCTTCAGATGCACTCTCAAGGAAGGTCACATTCATCTGTCTTGGACTGGCAGGATTACTCATATCCCAGGCGGAAAATGGCAGACGACCCATACCGCCAAATTCATAAGTCGGACGGGTATAAGTATATCCCCAGCTCGCCCAACCATCTGCAGGTCCAGCCGTAGTATCAGCTACAAATCGCAGTTGAACCGGAACACAATCTGCCGGTCCGAGTGTGCTGCCAAAGAAGTTCTCGCCGATATCCAGACCGCCAAAGAATTCCTGGGCACCCCAGTTGACGCCGGTGATCCAGCGTGTGCCGCTGTAATCCACGCCGGCCAAACCCGGATCGGGAGTGTCAATGAAATAGAACTTGAAACCATCGACGATCTTCGGGTCGTTTATCCTGTTTTCATCAGCTTCTGCTCCCGAATAGAAAGGATAATCGCTCAAGCGCGCAACACCGGTAGTTTTATCGATGAGATCCATAACCAGTGTGGTATCTCCGTCGACAATCTTCTCTTTGATCACAACCTGATAAGTGTGTCCCGTCAATTCGGCCGGATTCACCACTTTGGCAGTTAATTTAGCTGTACTCACACCGCTCGTATGGGTAATCGGGATGAGGTCATCCGTATCCAGACCCGGCAACGTTACGTCAGCCCTGTTCCCGGGAGCTGCGGTAACTAAATTCTCTCCGATTTTCTTTCCACTCTCAACAACTTTCGGGAAAGCATCAAGATTCACGGTATAAGCGCATACGGCAAAATAATAGGTTTTGTAGTTGTAAAGCGGATATCCCGTGATATAATCCCTGTCCACTGTGAAGTGATGCCGGACTCCGCTGTTTGTTCCAAACGCAGTCGGTTCGCTCACAACCCAGCCTGATGTCGGATTAAACACTTCATCATAGACCACGGCATTTTCGTTATCCAGATCCCATGTTCCGATCCGCATCCATGGCCCTGTTTCGGACTCACCCTGATAAATGTTATAGCCTTCAAAATTATAATCCATTAAAGCATAATTTTCAACTGTTCTGTTTCTGGCATCATTATCCCAGGTCAAAACAAACTTCTGATCCAGTGCTTCTATGTCGACATAAGGCGAAACAGGATTAACCACGACAAAATCAGCATCGAATGCGCTCTGTGCAAACTGGTCGGCGTACTTCAATGCCGATACTGATGAAAGCGCGGAACTTCCCTGGGCAATGATCTTGGCGCCCACGATCGTCTGTGTATCGCCCGCTGCCAGTGTAAACGGGCCGGAAGAAATGAGCTGACGGCGGTCGCCCGGGCTGCTGTCCAGCCAGCCAAGGCCGGACACCGGATCCCCGCTGAATACGAAAGGATTGGGATTGTTGTCCGGATCTTCATAAGGCGTCCCATCACTGGCAGTTCCTTTTTGAAAGTTATACGCTTCTTCGGCATCTTCGGGATCGGCATAGGGAAGCGGTGCGCCGTTCCAGTAATAAACGAACGCCGTCATCGGAAGATATTCCCCATCCACCAGAGGTCCCTGGAAAAAATCGAAACCGATCGCTGGCGGCGCCGAACCGTATGTTGCATCCACGGGAAGACCGTTGTAGCAGTATCCCAGACTCAGCAGCGTGTCGCAGCCGACCAGATCGTCTGAAGCGTCTCCCATATCCGGATCACTAAAAGCAGAAATATAAACCGAATCATAGTCAATCTGCGATTTATTGACGATCGTCCATTTGATGAACATAATATCACCCAGCTGGTCACCCCGGTTGAACCCGAAAATCTCGTTATGGACTTCAAGACCCATGGGCTTGGTTGACCACAGGTTATCATGCACGGTTGGTTCGGCATCGTTGATGACGAAATAGAGCATCTGATCGCCGATTAAACCGGGAACTTTATTGTTATTTGCGTCCAGTGTGTAGGGAGCGCCCTGATCGTAGGGCCAGACATTCCAGTCTCCGGTGCCGTCGGAATTGATCTTGTAAATCCGATACTCCTCTTTATCCGGATCATCGGGTGTTCCGCCAGGCAGGATCACTCCCGGATTGTATTCACTGGCATACTCAACAGTGGCGCTTCGAACAGATCCGGAATCATCCAGTCCGATAATCCAGAAACCCGCGGCAAAGTCGATGGTATTCCCCGAACCCTTGGGCCATTCCATTCCGGATTGACCGGTAATCCACGGATTCACATACATCCCATCATTCGAAACATACGAAGCAATCCGGTTACCGTCAAACTGGGTATAGTACCCTTCTGTTGCAGCCTTGTTCAGACTGTTCCTGTTATCATTATCTTTCGATTTGGCAAATACCGAAGGACCAACAGTTAAACCCACGATAAATGCCAGGATCAAAAAGACAGTGAAATATCGCTTTATTTGAATCATTATCGTTCTCCCATGTTTTGTGTTCAACGATGAATTGAGTTTAAATACCTGGAAGATCTTCTCCATATTCGAATTAATTAATCAGCTCTGAACTTACAGGCCGACGCGCAATCCAATACGAATCTGACGAGGCGAATTCCAGTTGTCCGGGTAGTTGATGTATGCCTGATACATATCAACGGCCCTTTGACCGCCATTGGATGCGACCCATCTCTGTCCTTCGTTTGTGCTCAGCCAGCCGTTGTCATTCGGGCTTCCCGTGGCTTCATAAATACCGGAAGCGTAATTCCAACGGTCATTCTTGCGATTGAACGGCTGTTTGCTGCCCAACAGATTCAGCACCCAGATGTAAACGTCCAGGTCCACGGCAGAAACATTGATCTTTTTGACAATTTTCAGGTCGATGTTGTGCGTCCAGTTCGTGTAGGAACTGTTGGTTGCTCCAACGGGAAATGCTGTTGAAAATCTTGCCTGATAGATCGTATCCGCGATTTTCTTTGGTGTGTACGGAAATCCGCTCCCAACTTCCATAAGAACGTTAAAAACCATATCTCCGAAAATGTGGTATCCCATAATGGTTGGTCCGTCATCGGGTTTGGTTACGAAATCGATGTTAGCGGAAATCGTGTGCCTCTGATCATAATCCAGCGGCGCCACAAAAATCGGATAATAACTGTCCTGACCGATCCACGTGACATAAAAGTTGCTGCTTGATGTCGATCCGGTTCCCGAAGCATACTGAAGCGTATAGTTGATATTACCCGAAACCCGGTCGATGCGGCGGAGTTTGTATGTAAAAGAAAGACCCTTTACATTTCCATAATCTCCATTCTGGTACTGTGCATAGGTCACCGGAGATGCGCCAACACGATTTTTCAGAACCACATTATCCGTAATTTCTTTATAATAGGCAGTAATACTCAATGAAGAATTATCCGAAAGCTGCTGGCCAATACCAACTTCGTACGAAGTGGTTTTGGTAGGTTTCAAATCGGGATTCCCGATTTCCACCTGGTTTCCCTGCAGCAGCTGGCCGGCATAGTAATCCCATCCTGTGTAGAGATACTGAAGTTCAGGCTGCTGGATGAAAACACCGTACTGGGCATGAAAAACCGTACGATCTGTTACGGGGAATGAAAAACCGAGTCTCGGACTTAAAATAATGTGGGGTTCTGTATCCTCCAATTGACTCGGATCGATTGTACCATCTTTAATTATTACATTATAAACATCCTTCAGTCTCTTGTCGTTGGCATTGATGTAATCCAGACGCAAACCGAGATTCAACACCAGGTCGTTGAGCTCTATTTTATCCTGTGCATAGAGCGCCCCGATTATAGGATGTTTGGCGCCGTCCAGACCGCTGTCCACTGTCTGCGAAGGATCCACGACATGACCATCAAAAGAGGTTGGGTAACCAAAGTTCTCGGCGTAACAGGACCGGGCCGCACTCCGGCCCGTCACATCGGGATTATCATCATAAATACCCGCCAATCTCCAGGGCCGGGTCATGGCATAACGGCTTATACTGTTGTACCGGAATTCGAATCCACCCTTCATTTCGTGTGTTTTACCGATCTGATGGGTAAAATCAAATTTGGCACCCATCACATTTGCACGGTTCAAAGCATACTGCCACGCCGGCACTCCGGGATAGTAAAAGATACCCGAACCCAGCCGGAGGGGCGATTCGACAATAGTACCATTGTCATACAGAGTTGGATTATAGATGCCATCTTTATCAAACGAATCGTCTTTATCGCCATAATCAAACAAATTACGGCCGTAAATAGGATCCTTGACCTCGTTTCCGTAGGCAGAGTAATATGCATTGAATTGATAGAATGTGTTTGGACCAAGTGTATGTGTCACTTTGCCATAAAGTGAATAGTTAAAATTATTGCGCAGATAAATATGACTGCCGTCGAGCAAAGCCCTCTGTTGATCGTAATCATACCACTCGTCAATCGATCCATTTCCTCCAATTTGGATGCTGACAGGGTTGATTTTCAGCAACAAATTGCCATTGCCTGACCAGGTATCCAGTGAATTGTAGGGAACAGGGCCTGATACATTTTTAATGGGAAGCAGCCACTCTGATTCCGGGATACCTGCATCTTCCAAATCAGTCGCATCCATCATGATTTCGTCATAAGTAAAATTTCCGTCAACAACAGGATGGGTTCCCGAAGAAGGGCTTCGATCCCGGCGGAACAATTTTTCGCCCGACAAGAAGAAAGAAAGATTGTCTTGCAGGAATGGAACCGGCCCGCTTGCGGTCAAACTGTAGGTATTGTAACCAAAAGAGTTGACACCTAAAAATTTATTTTTCTGGCTGAACATTTCATCCGTGATAATTTCACCCACGATAGAGTATTCGCTGGCGCCCGTTTTGCTGGAAGCAATGACAAGACCCGAATTGGCAAATCCATATTCCGCGTTGAAACCACCAGCCTGGTAACTGATTTCTTCAATAGAGGTAATTGGAATATCGCCAACACGATCGCCGGTCCGAAGATCATTGTTATAGATACCATCGATATAGTAAGCGATTTCGTTGGTACGTCCGCCTCGAACATACATGTCGCCTTTTGCAGCGACAACACCGGTATTGGTAGCTACGATACCCGCATAACTGCGGATAGGCATGTTTTCCATATCCTGTGCAGTCATAATATGGGTCTCGTTGGTGGCATTTTTATTGACAAGAGGCCGTTCCGCAGTAATGACCACTGTTTCTCCTTCGATGGTCGCAGGAGAAAGATTAAAAATAATATCCGTGGTCAAATCAACAGAAATACGAACATTTTCCTTGATCATACTGGTATATCCCATGTAGGTGACTTTTACATCATGCATCCCGACGGGCACATTCAGAATAACAAAATTGCCCTTTTGGTCCGATGCATCACCCATCATTGTTCCTAAAATCTGAACATTTGCACCAATTAAAGGTTCACCCGTATCTTTGTCTTGAATGACACCGGCAATTTTTCCCGTTGTTCCTGCAAAAACAAGAACGGGTAGAATGGTGATCATCATTAACAAAATCATCAGTCTTTTGGACATACTTAACCTCCATTAAGTTAGCAAAATATTAGAATAAAATAGACAGATAAAATAGAACCGTTTCAACTCCATTCAACCTCCTCTACAATTTTTGCACTTTTTTTTGAGCGTCGATCCCGCTCAAGCCTCCTTAAGATAAGATGCAAAACACATATCTCCTTTATGTTATTGATTCACCTCCTTCCCTATTGTTGTATTTGCTCTATTATTGTATTTGTTTGATATTTACTAATTATGTCAGAATCCCCAAAAAAGGTTTTCATTAGGACAATGTCCTTCCGATACAAAATTATGAATAGCCTGAAGGTATTATTTCCACCTTTCTCTGCTTTTTGATCAAAAAAAGTATTATCCTATTTTCAAATTCATGAAAAGCGATGTATAGTTCAATATCATTAAAAGAGCAAATAAATAACAATAAACACTTATTTATATAAAAAATCCGGCAGGAAAAAAATCCGAAACAACAAATAATAAAAATCGTATACCAATGATTATATAAAATATTGTTGACTTTGTCAAGTATTTTTTAAATTCGTTATGAAAAGAAAATACTTCAACTTATGCGAGGAAAAACTGAAGTGAATTTATATGAATTTTTATGAAAATAATATAGCTTAAATTACAAATCACTATAATATTTTTTAAGCCCTTGCCTGTCGTTTGGTATCCTTTTTATATCTATATATTGGCTGACTGTCTTTTAAAATAACATCACTATTGATAATACATTCGACGACTCCGTCCAGTGAGGGTATTTCAAACATAATATTCAACATGGCAGTTTCCATTATAGAACGTAATGCCCTTGCACCGGTCTTCTTTTTCATAGCCATATTTACTATGGCTTTCAGAGCATCATCCTCAAATTGCAGATAAACGCCGTCCATCTCAAAAAACCGCTGATATTGTTTTACCAAAGCATTTTTAGGTTCCAGTAAAATATTCATCAAAGCTTCTTCATTCAACTCATCCAGTATCGTTGTTATCGGAAGTCTTCCGATAAGCTCCGGAATCAAACCAAAGTTCAACAGATCGTCCGGCTGTAATTGACGAAGAATTTCACCAATTGAAAAACCTTTATTCTCATTCAGAACGGCTCCAAATCCCATCACCTTTTTCCCGATCCGCTTGGCGACAATTTTCTCAAGCCCTTCAAAAGAACCGCCGCATATAAACAGGACGTTTTTGGTATTGATATTGATCAGGCTTTGTTCAGGATGCTTTCTGCCCCCTTTCGGAGGAACAGAAACCATGGACCCTTCTAATAATTTAAGTAAACCTTGCTGAACTCCTTCCCCGGAAACATCCCGGGTAATGGACGAACTTTCTTCTTTACGTGCAATTTTATCAATTTCATCCACATAAATAATGCCTCGCTCGGCCTTCTCCAGATGATAGTCCGCAGCATGAAGCAAGCGAACCAGCACGTTTTCAACATCCTCCCCCACATAACCTGCTTCGGTCAATGTTGTCGCATCGGCTATGGCAAAAGGAACCTGAAGAAATTTTGCAAGCGTTTGAGCCAACAGTGTCTTTCCAGTTCCAGTTGGGCCGATCAACAAAATGTTGCTTTTATCCAGTTCGACATCGTTGGATTCTTCGCCGGACTCAATCCGTTTATAATGATTGTAAACGGCAACAGAAATAGCTTTCTTGGCATCTTCCTGTCCAATGACATAGCCGTCCAGTTCCGCCTTGATATCCATAGGTTTGGGAACAGGTTGTGCCAGCTTTAATGAACGCTTCCCCAAATCTTTATGAATGATCTCTGTCGCATAACGGACACACTCGTTACAAATATTCACGCCCGGTCCGGTAACCATAGCCTCGACTTCATCCGATGATCTGCCGCAAAAAGAGCAAACGTATTGTTGATCCAAAGCTATTTCCCCTTTTCTTTTATTTTGGGTTTTCTCGCCAATACTTCGTCAATAATACCATATGCTTTTGCTTCTTCTGTGGACATGAAAAAATTACGGTCCGTGTCTTTTGCTATTTTTTCAATGGGTTGTCCTGTGTGTTTGGAAAGAATTTGATTTAATTTTTCCCGGAGCGTTAGTATCTCTTTCGTCTGAATTTCAATATCCGTGGCCTGTCCCTGCGCTCCGCCCAGCGGTTGATGAATCATCACTCTGGCATGGGGAAGTGCCGAACGTTTTCCTTTTGTCCCTGCAGCCAAAAGAAGTGCGCCAAAACTCGACGCCTGTCCCATACAAATCGTGGCAATATCCGGACGAATGTACTGCATGGTGTCATAAATGGCCATGCCGGAAGAAACATATCCACCCGGTGTATTCAAATAGAGATAAATATCCTTCTCCGGATCTTCCGCCTCTAGAAAAAGCAACTGTGCGATAACCAGACTGGCCACATTATCATCAATTCCGGATCCGATAAAAATGATTCTCTCTTTGAGCAATCTGGAAAAAATATCATATGCCCTCTCACCCCGTCCGGTTTGCTCGACTACGATTGGTACCAAACCCATAAATACTCCTTAATATTATGATGGCAAAATAAAAGGTGAATGGTTCCGTTTTTGTTTCTTGACATTCACATCTTTAATTTTACTGTTTTCCTGGATAAACTGAATCGTTCGGGACTCTAAAAAATCCATTTTTAACCGGTCACGATGTCGGGAATCACGATAATGTGCCTTAATTTTCTCAGCCTCTTTTGGATTCGATTGGGCTCCTTTTTCAATTTCCTTGTCCAGTTCATCGTCTGAAATTGTGATATTTTCGATTTCGGCAATCTTCTTCCAAATCAGCTGCCATTTAAGGTTCCAAACGGTTTGCGGCTGATGCTCTTTTCTGTAGGTTTCTTCATCCATTTTTTCTTTGGATTGCTTTGAATAATTCTCCCATAAAAGATCAAGCGTGTTTTTTACCATCGGCTCTGGAATTTCAAAATCATTCCGCCTGATCACTTCATTGATCAGCCGATGCCGCAGCATGTCTTCGGAATCTCTCTCTTTTTGGATCTCCAGTTGTTTCTGAACGGCTTCTTCCAGTTCGTCTACTGTTTTAAACTCTCCTATTTCCTTTGCGAAGTCATCCGTGATCTCGGGAAGAACTTTTTCTTTTATTGCCTTTACCTTAATTAAAAAAAATTGTTCTTTTTCTTTTAATTTACCATTTGGATCTTTTTCAGGCTGTATTACCTTGAATTGCCGCTCTTCTCCAACTTTGACACCAAGCAGTTGGTCTTGAACCTGATCCCCCAAAGGCGGTTCACCCAGAACAATAGCCCGGTCTTCCCATTTGTGCCCGACAATCGGAATCCTGCTTTCATTGAGTGACTGAATATCTCCCTCAATAATAGAGCCCGGCTTTGCCTCCCCCTCGATTGGGCGAATTTCCGCTTTTTGTTCCCGAAGTATTCTGAGGGCTTGCTGAACATCTTCTTTATCTATTTTATGAATTTCTTTCTCAAGCTTCAATCCTTGATAATTCTTAACTTCGATTTCAGGTTCGACTGCCACTTCAGCAGTAAATTGAAGCGGTTCTCCCTCCGCAAAAGAGACATCCTTTATCACTCCGGGCGAAATTAAAGCAAGCTTTTCTGCTTCCACCGCTTTTTTAAAAAAGGTTTGTACCAGATCCTCAGAAACCTCAGCCTGGATGGCTTTTCCGAAACGTTTACGGATAATTGAGAGAGGTACCTTTCCTTTTCGAAACCCTTCCAAATGAATTTTCTTCTGATAGGTGTGATATGCTTCTTCGATATGGGGAGCAATTTCCTCTGCAGGCACATCCACTTTTAAAAGTTTTTTCCAGTTATTGATACGTGTTGCTTCCGATTTCAAAAACATACTCCTTTAAATGACTTTTAGTGCGAGAGAAGGGACTCGAACCCCCAACCCGAAATCGGGACTAGATCCTAAGTCTAGCGCGTCTACCAATTTCGCCACTCTCGCATAATCAATGTTAAAGATATGGAAAAATATGATAAAAATCAAAATTTTTTTATCGTATTTTGATAAATAACAGAAAATCAGAGACTCAGAGATTCTTGATCTTTTTTAGATCTTCATCTTTCCCCAGAATAACCAGTATATCACTATCCTTGATCATATAATCCGCTGTGGGAACCAGAACCACATTTTCAGGAATGATCTCTTTCACAACGATCACCTGCACACCAAAACGGTTTCGCAGATCCAGTTCTCCAATGGATTTTCCAAGAAATGAAGAAGGCGGTTCAATTTCAATTATACTGTAACCTTCCGCTAATGGGACATGGTCTAATATATTCTCATGGGCAAGTGTATGAGCGACTCGTAACGCCATGTCTTTCTCCGGGAATATCACTTCCGTGGCCCCGATCATTTCAAGTATTTTGCCATGGTCTTCACTGAGTGCTTTGCAGACAATCCGCCGCATCTTCAATTCTTTCAAATGAAGTGTGGCCAGAACTGTCGATTCAATATGCCCAAGGCTGATAACCACTCCATCAAGTTCATCGAGACCCAGAGTTTCAAGCAC
Source organism: uncultured bacterium (assembly GCA_964617625.1). GTDB lineage: Bacteria > Zhuqueibacterota > QNDG01 > QNDG01 > DSAB01 > CAZTZL01. The sequence goes on along the minus strand of CAZTZL010000011.1, from coordinate 41,116 downwards.
TGTTTTATCCGTTCCGTCCGCAATGACCGCTTTCTGCACATACGGTTTTATTTTTTCAATTCTCTCTTCGTCAATATCGATTGCAATCACATCGATTCCTTCCTTAACCAACTCACGCGCAAGAAAAAATCCAAAACTGCTCAATCCGATGATAGCAAAATTGATCACAATATCCTCCGTGAATAGTGATTGGTTGTTGCTGATTGAACTTTAAAAAATGAACTAAACAATGTCTTTCTGAAATTCAAAATAACAAAATCCAAATTCCAACCAAAGCAAAAAGTCCAAATACAAAAAATATTCATTTACGTAATTTTATTCATTTCTTATTTGATTTTTATCCTATGTACATTCATCAAACAATTATCATAATGTTAAAAATATCATAAATTGTGATTTGTTGTTTATTTGTCATTTGGATTTTGATATTTGATATTTTTGTCATACAAATGGAAATTTATAAAAATTTTGTCACGAATTACCCCACCATAATTTCACCTTTGGCAAATCGAAACTTGCCATGGCCTTTACTTCGTGTCAAAGCAACGGCCATTGTCAGGGGGCCAATTCGTCCGACAAACATCAGAATAATGATAAGAATTCTTCCCAATTGTGTTAATTGAGGCGTCACACCCATTGAAAGTCCGACCGTTCCGAAAGCCGAAACCGACTCAAAGAGCAGTTGCAGGAAATGACCCCTGGTGACGACCGGATCTAAAAACCATTCTTCACTTACAAGCAATCCAAGGAAAATGATACCAATCAAAATTGCGGAGCCAAACACAATGATTAATGCTTTTTCCACTGTCTCTCTGGGAATTGTCCGATAAAACAGATTCGGTGTATCGCTCCCTCTTAATCTCGAAAAAATCATCGCTGCCAGAATTCCGAAAGTAGTGACTTTGACGCCTCCTCCGCAAGACCCCGGAGCCGCGCCAATGAACATCAAGAGAACCAAAACCAGACAAGAACCGTGAGAAAGAGATTGGATCGGAATGGTATTAAAACCGGCTGTCCTCGCCGTGACAGATTGAAAGAAAGATTTGAGCAAACCCTGTTCCCATGGAATTTTTGTATAGAGATGTGCCTCTTCCATGCCAAAAAGAAGCAGAGTCCCAAGTACAATAAGAACCGCTGTCACCAAAAGCACAACCTTGGAATGAAAAGACAATCGGTGAATACTCCTGGCAGGTCTCCTGATAAAATTTTTTAACTCGAAAAGTACAACAAATCCCAGCCCGCCAACAATAATTAATCCTATTAAAGTGAAATTGACAAACAGATCGGTTGAGAAAGCTTCAAAACTGGTTTTATACAGACAGAATCCCGCATTACAAAAAGCCGATATGGAATGGAAAATTCCATGATAAATTGCCTTGGGAAGGGGATACAATTTGTGCCAGTGATAGGCAAGAAGCGCGGCTCCGGTCGTCTCTATCACAAAAACAATTGCGATGATTTTCTTTAAAAGGGATCTGATATTCGATACCGGCATATAGCTCAATGTGGTATCAATGACTTCTCTCTCACGTATCGAAATTTTCCTGCCAAACAAATATAAAAAAAAAGTGGAAAAAGTCATAATACCGAGACCGCCGATCTGGATCAAAATCATAATGACCCATTGACCAAACTGAGTTAATTCCGTTCCGATATCAATCACAGTCAAACCGGTGACACATGTGGCCGAGACAGCCGTAAACAAAGCATTTATAAAATTGAGATGGCCACCTGTTGTCGAACAGGGAAGAAGCAAAAGGACGGTTCCGGCACCGATAATCGAAAGGAAGCTGAACACGATCATTTGTGTCGGACTCAGAGAATCTCTCTTTTTTAAAAATAGAGACATGACCACCTGTACAATTTGATAGACCGTTTAAAATTCATTTTTAATCAGGAAGGTTTTGAATCCTGTTTATGTATTTCTTCGTTTTTTTGAATGATCCGGACACTCTTGATACGTCTTCCCTGAACCTTTTCAATCACAATATTGAGATTGGCAAATTCCACAGATTCCTTTTCTGCCGGAATACTGCCGGTCAGGCTGAAGATAAATCCTCCCAGGCTTTCATAATCCTCATCTGTTGGAATTCCAAATCCCAGACGATCGTTCAATTCTTCGATATTTATTTTTGCATCGATGGCCCAGCTGTGTGCATCAATTTTCCGGATCAGGGGTTTTTCCCTGTCATATTCATCACGGATCTCTCCGACGATTTCTTCTATGACATCTTCCAAAGTAATAAGTCCGGCTGTACCGCCGTACTCATCGACGACAATCGCCATGTGGATCCGTTCCTTCTGAAATTCTTTCAGCAGTTCGTCAATCAATTTGCTTTCGGGCACAAAATACGGCTTGCGAACCAGCGTCTCCAAACCAGGCAGCATTTTTCCACCGATCAGAAATGGCAGAAGATCCTTAACAAAAAGAATACCGATAATATCGTCCACCTTTTCATTGTAAACAGGAATACGCGAATGCCCTTTCTCTCTTATAAGGGCCATGACATCTTCAATGGAAAGGTTTTTTTCAATACAATGCATATCGATTCTTGGCACCATAATCTCTTTGACAGTGGTTTCCCGAAACTCGAATATGGAATGAATCATTTCTCTTTCGGTTTTATCCAGTGTCCCTTTCTCCTCGCCGATATCAATAAACATTTTCAGCTCTTCTTCAGTCACAAAAGGCAGCTCTTTCCTGACATGAAAGAGATTCGAAAAACCGTTGGCGATCTTTTCAAAAACAATAACGATCGGAAAGAGTAAGAATACGATGATCTTCATCGGAAAGGATGTGATCCGGGCAAATTTCAACGACTGTTTAATGGCAAATACCTTCGGGGAAACTTCGCTGAAAACCAAAATAATAAAAGTAACAACAATGATTTCCAATAAAATCCCTGTATGCCCGGCAATGGCGCCTCTCCGAATAGTACCCTCGACAAAAAATGCCGCGACTGTGGCCGCAGCAACATTCACAATCGTATTCCCTGAAAGAATGCATAACAGCAACCGGCGGGGTTTGCTCAAAAGTGACAGAATACGTTTCGTACTTCCCGACTTTTCTTTTTCATCCCTCAATCGCTCCAGATCGAATTCAGAAAGTGAAAAATATGCTGATTCCGAACCCGAAAAAAATGCCGATAAAATCAACAACAGCATAAATGAAACAATGTACAACCATAATCCAACTTGCAAAACAGACATTTCCTCCTTTATTTATAATATCTTAATCTTTAAAACAATCAGAACAATGAGAATTAAAAAAATTGAAAATATAATAATCTTCTTTTTGTTTCATCTTTTTACGATCCGACTTTGCATGATCCTTATATCCCAATAAATGCAAAATTCCATGAATGATCAGCCGGGCAAGTTCCTCTTGAAATGTGACGTTGTAATCGACGGCCTGTTCCCTGGCCCGATCCACACTGACATAGATTTCTCCCCAAATCTCATCCCCCTCATCATCCAAAGGAAAAGCGATTACATCTGTAGGATATTCCTTTCCAAGAAATCTTGTATTCAAATTCCGAATCTCGGAATCGTTAACAAGCACAATTGAAAAAATCCCGTCTCCCTTCCACAATTCCTTCCGAAGCACGGAGCGTCCCAATTTCTCAATCCAATTGATCGGCACCGGACAATCAACGGTTTGGGAAATCTGAATTTGTGTCTTATTCGGTTTTTTCCTTTTCTGATTGAGAGGAGGATTTTTGCTCTTCTCTGTCCGGATATTCAAGGCGTGCATGAAATATGCCTGCTAAAATAGTTAAAAAACTCTCTTTTATTCCTTCCAGATCACGGAGAGCCAGTGGAGATTCGTCCAGTTCTCCCTCCTTAAACCGTTCATCAACCAGTTCGTCAATCAGTCCCTTCAACCGGCTGTGTGTCGGACCTTTCAGGGAACGGGTCGCAGCTTCTACCACATCCGCCAGCATGACGATAGCCGCTTCTTTCGATTGAGGTTTGGGTCCCGGATACCTGTAATCGTTTTCATCAACTTCCCCTGCGCCATCTTTGGCAACAGCTTTCTGATAAAAAAAGGACATAAATGTGGTTCCATGATGCTGTACTATGATATCCCGAATCGAAGAAGGTAATCTGGTCTTCTCGGCCAATTCAAGACCTTTCTTGACATGATTCCCCAGAATGAGGGCACTCATACGCGTGGTCAACTTTTCATGGGGATTCTGGGAACCAAACTGATTTTCGACGAAATATTCCGCTTTGTCCATCTTCCCAATATCATGATAATAGGATCCAACCCGGGCCAGTAAAGAATTCGCCCCTGTCGCACTGGAGGCGGATTCAGCCAGGTTTCCCACAATGATAGAATGATGGTAGGTCCCCGGCGCCTGAACTGACAATTCTTTGAGCAATGGGTAATTCAAATTCGATAATTCCAAAAGAGAAAAATCCGTCGTAATATCAAACACAGCTTCGACGAGAGGTAAAAGCCCGTAACTTAATATGGGAGTCAATAGGCCATTGATGATACCATAAGGATATTGCCTGACGATTTCCCGAAAAGAGAGGGAACGCAGAAAGCCCAAAAATGTAATAGCGATAATGTATGCTGCTGCAATATACAGGATTGCAAAAATCAGCTGGCTTCGGTTCCGTACCCGTTTAATGACCAGAACACCGACAATCCCTGCAAAAAAAGAAACAGCCATCAAATTAAAATTATTACCCCACAACGCCCCTGCCATTATACTTAAAACAGCTGTTCCGGCATAACCTACCTTGCTATCGAACAATGTGGTCAGCAACATGGCAGCCATCGCCGTCGGAACCAGATATTCCGAGGCTTCGAAGCGATGGAGAAAAAATGTGGTCAAACAGAATATAAAAATAATAAGCGCAAAAAGAACAGTAGATTTGATTTGGCGGATAATGGCCGGTTTTTCCAATTCTATAAATACTACCAACAGAAAAAATAAAATCAACACAAATCCGATTTTCCCGAGCGCAGGAATGATCATCCGAATCCCTCCGCTCTGCATTCCCATCTCAGCCATCTTTGCAGCCAATGAAACCAGCTTTTTACGAATCTCCGGAGTAATCCGTTCATTACGATCTACAATTTTTTCATTTTCATAAACAAAACCTCTGCTCAAAGGTACTCTGCTGACCGCATCGGCAATTCTGGCCTGATGTGAGGATTCATCGTAGATTATATTCGGACGCAGGAAGACGTTCATCAAAACATAGCCCATTTGAGCATATTTAACATTGGCTTCATGCTGATTCTTCAACATCTCGGCCGCTTTTGCTTTTGCTTCTTTGATATCATAATAATTGTTGAAAGAGAATGTCCCTTCTTCGTTTTTCTGTTTTTCTGCCACAATAATACGTCGGTCAGGCGTATTCAGCTTCTCTTTATCCAAATCCAGTACACCCACTGCCAGTACGTCACGAATTACCACACGAAGTGTCGCATAGAATTCTTTTAAAAATGTGAGCGAGATCCGTTTTTGAGGATCCAGAAGCAAATCCCAGTAGAGGGGATCAATAGACCCGATTTTATATTTCTGAGACAACGAGTCCACTATCTCTTTTTTATGAGACGGGTAATTCGACAATTCCTTTCTTGCTGTAAAAATCTCATCGAAAAAGGAATCGATCTCCTGAAGAATTTCCTGTGTCCGTTCTCTGTTAAAAAGAAATATTGGATAAACCTCACGTACGGCCAATTCCCTGTCGTTGTTATACTCTTCTTTTGTTTTTAATATCTCAAAATTGAAGGGAGCAACAATCCGGCGTGTACTGATGCTTCCCTCTTTCATATCGGCAAATTGCAGAAGGCGGCCGCTCGGAAACATAAATACAAGAGCCAAAAGAAGAATGCCGCCTGTCAACCAGACAGGCCAGCCGATACCTTGTTTTCCTTTGTCGCCTTGAATCATTTTTTTTGTTTTGTTAATCCGTATCAATATGGATTTTAAAAAACGGTGTTTCATGACTCTTCCCAATTATTTTTTATTCACAGCACCATTCGAACTGTCATTATCAGCTGAATGATATATTTCATAAGCCTGGATAATCTCCTTCACCAGGCGGTGTCTCACCACATCTTTTTTATCCAAAGCGATAAAAGCAATTCCTTCTATTTCTTTTAAAATATTCTGGATCTGAATTAGTCCTGATGGCGTCTTTTCAGGAAGATCGATTTGTGTTACATCTCCGGTCACGATTGCTTTTGAATTGATCCCCAGCCGTGTGAGAAACATTTTCATTTGAACCGGAGAGGTGTTCTGTGCTTCATCAAGAATGACAAAAGCGTCGTTAAGTGTCCTGCCTCTCATGTAGGCCAATGGAACGATTTCTATAATTTTTCTTTCCACAAATTTTTGCAATTGATCCGAGGGAAGCATGTCAAACAGTGCATCGGTTAGTGGGCGCAAATAGGGATCGACTTTGTCCATCATATCCCCCGGAAGAAATCCCAGACTCTCCCCGGCTTCGATTGCAGGACGGGTTAAAATGAGCCGGTTCACAGATTTCTCTCTCAGTTTGGTCAGAGCCATCGCTACTGCAAGATACGTTTTCCCGGTTCCTGCCGGCCCGATTACAAAAACAATATCATTCTGTTGCGCCGCTCTATAATAGGATTCCTGTCCCTGTGTTTTCGGGCGAATTAGTCCCTTTTTCCCATAAAACACAACAGGTGCTTCCTGCCCCGAGTTGTTCGTGACACGGCTGCCACCCGACTTGATCATATCGATTACAGTTAAAACATCTTCCTTATCGAGACGATTGTTCCGATTGACAAGAAAGATAAGCTCTGTAAACAACCTTCCCAATTCATCGGCAGATTCCTTTTCGCCGGAGACAATGACTTCATCCCCTCTCACGACAAGCTTGGATTTGAATGCACTTTCAATCAGGTGAAGATACTCGTCCTGAGCTCCCAGCAACAGCAACTGATTGACACCTTTGAGGGATATTTTTATTTTTTCCATTGTCCATATAAAAAAGCCCCCAGTCCCTCACAGATATCTTTGGACTGAGAGCTTTTTTATCGTCAATTTTAAACTGTCATATTTTAATCTTGGTTCGCATCATTTCTCCGATGATGCGAGAATCATCTTTCACAACATTCTTATTCCGCAGGAAGTGTCAACACCTGATGTGGATAGATCAAATTCGGATCGGAAACGATATCCTTGTTTGCTTCGTAGAGTTTGGTCCATTTTGTTGGATCATTGAGAACCTTTGGACAAGCCGCAATTTTTGCCAGCCAATCACCTTTGACAACAAGATATTCATTCATTCCGACACCGCGGGCGATATTGAAAACCTGATCGGGATGAATCAAATCCGGATTCTTGATCTGATCTTTGTTCACGCAATAAATACGAATCCACTGGTAGGGATCGCCGTAGATCTCATCTTTCTTTGAAATTTTCCAGAGATAGTCGCCTTTAATTACCACATACTGATCGTAAATATTAGCGGGTAAACTGGCTTTCAAATCGGCAACTTTTGCATCCAGTGCAGCCAGTTTCTCATCCATTTCGGAAAGCGTAGCAATTTTGCTCTCCCTGGCTGTCTGAATCTCAGCTTCAATATCCTTGATTTCACTTTTGCGGCGGAACAGCTCTTCAGGATCAAGCGCAGCCAATCCATCAATTTCACCATCAATGCTGTTCAGATTATCACGGTATGCTTGCACGCCGGCTCGATCAGTCCCAAGAAGCGCATAGGTCGCATCTTTTACAGCATCAATTTCTGTCTGCAATTCTGCGATTTGTTGTTCCAGTTCCTGATTTTCAGCATCGAGTGTGGCGATCCTTTCTGTTGCCGCAGCTTCCCTTGATTGAGCGTCTGCCAGCTGGACCTTATACTGATCCTTCTTCATTTTTCCCTCTTCCTGGCTGAACGCAAGGCCACTGAAAGCGAGAAGCAGAATCGTGACCACCAAAAGAAGAGTAAACAATTGACCCTTTATTTTCATTCTTTCGTCCTCCTTTGTTTAAAATATTGATCCCGAAAAGAACGATTATTGAGCCATCGAGGCTGCAATTCTTTCCTTTTCGTCCTGTGCTTTTTTCAGTTCGTCCTGCTTCTCTGCGAGTGTGGCTTTTAATTCAGCATTCTTTTTCTCACTGTCAGCGACTTTCTGTTCAGCCGCTGAAGCAGCAGCTTCTGTCTCATCCAACGTGGTGAGCTGTTCCTCGTTCGCATAACGGGAACATCCTGATAAAAGGAGAGAAGCTACCAGAATAAGAGAAAACAAAAACAACATACTGAAACGTATACCTCTTGCCATGCCCTACACCTCCTTTTGATTTGCATTCCATTAATTTAATATGATTTAAGAAATTATAACAAAAAAAAATGGAATTGTCAAGGAAAAAAATAACAATGAACGGTTTTCCAATAAAATAAAAATCATGAAAAATCCAATTCTGATTTCAAACCCAACTCTTTAAGCTGTGCAGGATCAATTTCCGATGGCGATCCGTCCATCAAAGAGAGAGCGCTGGTGGTTTTCGGAAAGGCAATCACTTCACGAATCGATTCTTCTCCTGAAAAAATCATAACAAGGCGGTCATAGCCGAAAGCAATGCCTCCATGCGGAGGCGCGCCGTACTCCAGCGCATCCATCAGATAACCGAACTTTTTCTTTGCAACCTCCGGGTCGATTCCCAAACTCTTGAATACCCGTTCCTGAACCGGTCTTTGATGAATACGAATACTGCCTCCTGCGATTTCAGAACCGTTGAGAACCAGATCGTAAGCCCTGGCACGCACCTGTCCGGGAGCGGACTCGATTTTTTCCAAATCTTCGGCTTTTGGAGATGTAAACGGATGATGCCTTGCAAGATACCGGTTTTCCTCATCGCTCCATTCGAGCAAAGGAAAATCGACAATCCAGAGAGGTTGGAATCGGTCTTTTTGAATGAGTCCATACTCTCTCGCAAGCAACTGTCGCAGATTCCCCAGCGCATCGCAGCAAACTGTTTCTTCAGCCGCAACAATGAAAATGACATCCTCTTTTTCTGCATTGAATTGACTGATTATGTTTCCCAACTGTTCCGGTTTGAGAAATTTTTTAACCGGAGAAACGATCTCATCCCCGATTTGAATCGTGACCAAACCTTTGGCGCCAAAATCCTGAATAGTTGCGGTCAGCTGATCAACTTTTTTTCTGGAAAGCTGCCCTCCTTTTTTCAGGAGAATCCCCCGGACTTTTCCGCCTTGTTTTACGGTATCACTGAACACTTTAAAATCGGTCTTTGCTGCGATCTCAGTAATATCGATAATCTCCATACCGTATCGTATATCGGGACGATCCGTGCCGTATTTTTTCATGGCTTCGTCATATGAAATTCGCGGAAACGGTTTCTTGATTTCTTTTCCGAGAATTTTTTGGAACAAGCGGACCATGAGTTTTTCCACGGTCTCAATAATATCTTCTTCATCAATGAAGGACATTTCCACATCGATTTGCGTAAATTCCGGCTGGCGGTCCGCGCGTAAATCCTCATCCCGGAAACAACGGACGATTTGAAAATACCGGTCGAATCCGGAAACCATGAGGAGCTGTTTGTACGTCTGCGGAGATTGTGGAAGCGCATAGAATTTCCCCTTGTGAATCCGGCTTGGCACAAGATAGTCTCTTGCCCCTTCCGGCGTGCTCTTCATGAGAAACGGTGTTTCGATTTCGACAAATCCCTCTTCGTCAAAATATTTTCTCACTTCCTGCGCCATGCGATGCCTGAGCAGCAGATTCTTTTGCATCCGGGGCCGCCTGAGATCGAGATAACGGAATTTGAATCGTGTTTCATCGAGCGCATCACAGGGATCCTTGATCGGAAAGGGAACCGGTCTGGATTCGTTAAACACGATGAGGTCTTTTACAGCAACCTCGATTGCACCCGTATTCAATTCTTTATTAATCATCTCTTTGGGGCGAAGCACCACTTCACCCTGAATTCCGATCACCGTTTCCATTCGAAGTTTTTTCGCTTTTTCCGTGAGGGTTTGATTCTGCTCCGGGTGAAAAACGATTTGTGTGGTCCCCCATCGATCCCTCAAATCGATAAAAATCAGTTCTCCGTGATCCCGCTGGCTCGCCACCCAGCCGACCAGCGTTACTGTTTGCCCCTGATTTTCCTTAGTCAATTGACCGCAGGTATACGTGCGTTTCCATTTTCGAGTTGACACAGCATACTCCAAATTATCAAAAATAGAATATTCAATTATTCTTACTATAATGAGTTAAAAGATACACTATTTAGGAATGAAATGCAATATGTAATCATGGATTGGTTAGTTATGGAACAAACAACGGATTGTCGTTCCTGCGAAAGCGGGAATCCAGAGTGGGAATGGTTTTTTGTATTTCCCAACAACATAGAACGAAGGCAGCCCCTTTACATTACAAACATCAGGATAGAACTTGGTGCGATCAAAGTCCGATCGAGCTCAACACGTATCGAACCTATAAACTGTCAGGTGAATACCATTTCGTTATATCTAAACTAATTATTATTGCCCATTAGCTTATAATTTTGCCCAACCAGAAAACACAAAATCTCCACCCAAAAGAAAAAAACCGCTCTTATACAAATGAAGCGGTTTAAAAGAATCCATATCTGTTTTCAAAACAATCAATATCCGAACGTATACACCTGCCGGAACGTCACATCCCCTTCTTTCGGATCGATCGCTTGAAAATCTTTCCACAGACGGATTCTGGCGAGTATACAGCGTTCGACCCGTTCGTTGTTCATTGTGGATGAGACAATTTCCGCTTCATTGACACTCCCGTCCGGAGCCACGGTGATCTTGACAACAATTTTCCCTTTCAGTTCGGGATTGCGTTTCAGTTCACGTTCGTAACAATAACGGACCGCCGGGACGTGGGATAGAAGGACTTCGTGAATGGCATCCGGGCTGCGATAAATGCTCTTTCTTCCGACTCCTCCTATTTCGGATGGCGCCTCGACAATCAATTCCCCGCTTCGGGACAACTGCCCTGAACCAGCGCTGCCCAAATCCGAAACAAGATCATCGATTGAAGCTTTTTTATCGGATCGTGTTCCCCGGGCTGACTGTCCTGATCCTCCCCCTTCTCCCAATCCGGAAGCACCTTGTGTTTTCAAACCGCCAGCTCCTGAAAGCACGCGGTCCAAATCATCGCTCACACCTCCCTTGGAGCCGTTATCCGTAAAAAATCCGGATACTGCTTCTCCCTGTGCAGCACTCCCGGTTCCTGTGAGTAACCGTAAAAGTCCCTTGTTACTCACTTCCCGGGAAATCTGTTCTCTCGAAACCCGCCTTGCTTCAGCGGCGGCTATTCTGGCCGCTTGACGGTTCTCGGCACTTCTGCGCTCTCCATTTCCTCCGGTTTTATCTCCGGCCTTTTTTCCGTCTCCTTTTTCCTCACCTTTTTTGTTATCCGCTTCATCAGTACCGTCTTCTTTGCCAGCTTTCTCTTTGCCATTCTCAGAAACCATACCGATCTTGCCTGCAATTTCTTCTTTTTTTACATCCTCTTTCAGAACAAAATTGACATACTGTTCCTGAATCCGGGTGATTTCCCTTTCCGAATAAATATCCACCGGATGTCTTGTCATAATAAAAACAACAACCGCTTCTATAAATATAGAAAGGCAAAGAATCGCGATAAACTGTTTGTCCCAGCCTTCAAAAAAAGACTTTTGGAATTCCCTGGCCGCATTGGGATTCACTTTACCGGAAACTTTCAATGTCGATCCATCCGTCATGATTATTCTTCCATGTAAACAACAAAACGCATGTTGGGATACTTTGACTGTGCGCAGGTGTACATCACTTTCATGAGATACCGGTAGGGCAATCGTTTATCTCCCTGTATCGTTACTTTTCCGGAGAATTTCACACCATAATTTTTTTCCATTTGTTCGGCCTGATTTGCATATTTCAGCAATTCATTCTGAAGTTTGGGAATCAAATATTGTTCCTGTCTTGCGATTGTTTCAATTTGTTCGACAGATTTGCCGTTCACCAAAATACGCTGGGTCGAAACTGTCACATCCAGCCCCACCTCAGGCGGATGCTGTGTTTGGGAAACAGGTAATGTCAGATTCTGGGAAGGATTGATGAGCTGACCCTGTGTTGAATAGGTTTTCAACAGGAATACGAGAATAATGGTGAACATATCCATCATGGAAGTCAGTTGAAGTTTGACTTCACCTGAACCGCGTCGGATTCGTTTTTTATGCAGGGAAATATATGCCATATAATACTGCCTTTTTACTCGATAACAGGACTCAATGAAACATCTTGAAAAAGTGAGGCGACCGTGCCATCATGCCGATAGAGATGAACCGCGTCCATTGTGCTGACGACAGTCTGGTACGCGATGTCTGACTCGGCAGCAATAATAATCCCCGAAGAATCCGGGTAAAGCAATTCCGGATATCTGTTATACGGAGAACCGTTTCTCAGTCTGTCGATCTCCTTGGCCACCTTACTTTTAATTTCATAAAGTTTTTCCGAAAGAACCTGATAATTATGCACCAGTGAATCATTTTCATTCCGAATATTCGGAATGCTGGGATCCCCTGTTCTCGCTCCGCCCAATACGGCAAATTGGCTGGAAATATAAAATCCTCGATCGGTAATCGTTACGGCGAGGTCCAGTTTCTTTTCAAATCGCTTCGCTTTTACGTAATCACTGGAGAGCGCTTCTTCACCCGTAGCCGCAGGCCGGAGATTCATCTCGATAATACCAAGCCGAACATATTCTGCCGAGGCCAGAAGCAAAGGAATCAGGACAACCATCAGGTTCATCATGGGTGTAATATTCGCTGAGACATAATCCGAACCGTGTCTCAATCTTTTTGAAGGAGAATAGGGCATGAAACTTAATCCTCCGAACTGACCAAATTAATAAACTTTACCGAATGCTCGTCAATTTCGTCTATGATTTGATTGGTCTTATTGTACAGCACAGTGTACATTAAAATCGCAGGAATCGCTATGGCCAGTCCCAATAAAGTGGTATTCATGGCCACGGATATCCCCTGGGCAAGAAGGCGCGACTTTTCCGCTACATCAATACCCGGTCCGCCAACCGAACGGAAAGCGATAATTAATCCATAGATGGTTCCCATCAAACCGATTAATGTGGCGATATTGCCGATCATCGCCAGATAACTGGTACGGGACTGAAGTTTTGGAATAACCTCCAGAGTCCCTTCGTCAATTGCCATCTGGATTGATTTTGGATCTAATTTATCATTTTTACTGATTCTCTGCAAAGCGGAATGAACGATCTGTGGAAGCGCCTTGTCCCTCATTGATTGACACAGCGCTATGGCCCGTGTGTAATCTTTACTTAATACAAGTTTACGAATTTTAAACATAAACCGGTTCGTATCAATACTGGATTTAAAATAGATATAGAGTGTTCTCTCAACCGCAATCGCAATCATAAATCCGGCGACAATTAATAGAATCCACATAAACAGCCAGCCGCTCGTACCAGGATTAAAACTGTTCCAAAATTCTGCCATACAATACCTCCCTGAAAATCAATCTAAAAATAATTGAGTTAATTATTTTCTATCCTTGTTTATTGCTCTTTTAATGCTCTGAACGTTTTCAACCCGATTGGTTTCATCATCCACTTCCGGAATCTCCCCCATTCCCTCTTTGAGCTCCTGTTCAAATTCTCTTTCAAGATGAACCTCTCCCACTTCCGGATCGATGCGTTTGGGCATAATAATCACACTGGGTTTTTCCACCCTTCCCTTAATTTCGATCTCATCCAGGAACAGCTCATCCCCATCCAATCCGTCATCTCCTCCATTTCCGCCCGTCTTCTGCCCCACTGTATCCTGAACGGATGAAACGGCCTGATCTTTTGCCGGACCATTTATCCACAAGAATGTACACATCAAAAGACAAAATATAAAATATTTATTCATCACTGGCCTTTTTTTTCGGTAAATTCTGTTCGGCAATATACTGTATTTTTATAAAGCCTTCAATAGTAAAATCGGTTTTTTCCTGTAAACGAATTCCGAATATGTTTTCCCCCTGTCGCAGACAGTGCATAATCATTCTCGATTCATTTTCCTGCGAATTCATGATTTTGTTATCATTAACATACAGTTCGTATTTGGATTTTGTTTTTATTTCAACCTGACTCGAAATTGAAAATCCCGGTATTTCGATGGCCTTTCTCAGATAAAAACTGCCCGCATCTTGAGATGGTGTTCCTTCGGACACTGCTCTTGCGGCTTTGATTTTATCGGAGGAAGCCGTTTCCTTTTTAGGATGATTCCATTGTTTCATTTGAAACTGAATCGATGCCCACCCGTCATAATAATTCGGCGAATACCACCATGTCGTATCGAGCGGAACCGTTGCAATTTCGACATGCATCTTTAACTTCTTGATATAGGTTTCGGGTTCCATCATGACCATTTTAATTTTTAGCCAATCGATTGAAGGAGTGGATTCGGGAAATCTCTCTTCCGCCTTATAGCTCTCGGTTAAAAGCGTTTTTATGTTTTGATCCAGATAAAACACATGATCCTCAAAAACGGAAAGCGCCTCTTCGTATAAAAGGTCCCCCTTTTGCTGAAACAGTTCATCGGTCCTCGATTGATCATCCAACCGGTCCTGAACGAGCGTTTCCAGAGTATCCGCCATTTTAAGGGAAAAACCGATCATTTCTTCCTGCGGAAAAGTCGTATTTAAATCGGATATTTTCTTTTCGGTACAGGACAATACTCCATCCCGATAAGAAATCACGGCCGCCGCAGAATAAGATCGCGCTGCTTCAATAAACTGCACCATTTCATTGATCGTTTTTTCGGAGACAACCTCTTTTTTGTCGAGCGTTTTTCTTTTATACTGATCCACATCATTTTCATAATAATGAATCGCCTGAAATGACAACCGGCCATATTCTCTTCCCATTAATCCGGCAATAGAGAGAAGCTGGCTTTGGGAAGCCTGCGTCCATCGGTTTTTCAGCGAAAGACTGTCCGCGACATGCAAGTTCCGAATATGTGCATTCATGACAACCTGAACAGTCGGCCGAATTGCTTTGGCCAACACCTGGCTCTGATACTCCAATTTGGCCATCATGCTCATATCAACAGGGACAGGAACAGCCAACAACTGATCGATGGTTTTTGTGTTGATTTCGGCCAGTTGATAGAGCGTCTCGGATATTTTTATTTTAGCGCTGTCTGCCCAGAACTGAATGAGTGTCTTTAATGTATCGCTTGTACCGGATGAGTTATTGGTCGATTGGGCCGGTTCAGCAGACGCCTCCTGTGCCATTTTTCCCAACCCTTCGACTGCTTTCATGAAAGCAGTGAGAGCCTGGGCATAGAGCTGTGTCGTTCGTTCATTAATGTCTTTTTCTTTGATAGCACGGGCGGTTGCATCCAGAAATGGAATTTCCTGCCCGGCCCATGTCAATGCAAAATTATCATAAAGCGCACCTATCTGAAAAACGGATTCGGGAAGCCGAAAAGTGCGATAACTTGCCACTGTCGTGTACTGATCAATAAGTTTCTGGAGCAATTCCTGTTTGGACTGCAGATTTTGATTGATACTCTGCTTCGGCAGTTTAAAAAGGATTTGATTATACCGCTTTTGAATGATTTGGTTTGCACAGAACAAAGCTTCTGATGCAAAATAACTGTTTTCATCTATTTTTTTTGCTTTTAAATCCAGACTTTTTTGATACCCATTTCGGAAAGCAATTTCAGCGTCGTTCAAAGATCCTGATTTCTGGAAAAGTTGTCCAAGCCGATAATACGCCTCCACACCCCTCGGAGATTTCGGAAAACGGTTGGCGAAATCCGAATAAACGCGGATCGCACCTGCTCGATCTCCCATCTGCTCGCGATGAACTGCTGTCTGAAAATAAACCGACGGTGCATCTTCAGCTTCCGGAAAATGGATCGCATAGCTTTCCCCGGTTTCAATAGCCTTCAGGTTATTTCCTGCTTTTCCGTAAAAAACAAAAGCGTTAAAAAGCGCATCTTTGGATTTCTCTCCATAATTGAGCAGCTCTGCAAGGGATTCGTACCGTTCGCCGGCCATTTGAAAGTCACCGGTCTCGCCGTAATCGAAAGCCAAATTGTTCAGGACATCAAGAAGCAGAGAGGATCCGCTGTAGGAAGCCCGAAGATGCTCATAAGCGCGAATGGCAGATTTATAATCGTGAATGCGGTCATACTCCTTACCGGCATTGAAGAGCGCACGATCCACGAAAGGCGCTGTCGGCACTTCAAGCGCCATCCGATAATATTCATCGGCAGCAGCCTTGTCCTGGTTTGTTTTCGAAAGAGTTTCGGCTTTGAGAAAAATCGATTCTGCCAAACGTGATTCGGCCTTTTGTTTGATTTCGTTGGAGCCGGTGCCACCGAGCATCTTCTTGGCCAGAACCTCGGAACTTTGATAATCCCCTTTCCCAAAATAACTTTCCAGGATGGAATATTGAACATTTCTGACTTCATCGCTATTCGGGAAATAATCGACAAGTGTCTTAAAATATTTTAAAGCCTCATCGAACTGATTGTGAGTATAATAAAGTGCGCCCGCATTGGCCAGAATCATCGCAGTTTTCTCATCGAAGGGGAAAAGCTTGATATAGTTGTCATAGGCAACAGCCAAAAGCGCATTCGCTGGTGAAAAGGGAATAAACTCTTTGATGTCTTTGGACATTTGTGCCTGCAATCTTGAAAGCTGATCCATCTCTGTGCCGCTCTTTTTCTCCTGCTCGACAAGACTGTCCGCTACGATGATGGCATTTTCCGCAGCATCCCGAATATCCGAAAGGCCTTTCTCCCGTGCAAATTGAGCATATTGTTCAGAATTGTATACCAAACTGATGGTTAGATACTCTTCAAATGCCTCTTTAAACTGTTTGAGCCTCGTATCCAGAATCAGTGCAACATTCCATCGAATCATATACGCATGAATATCTTCAGGATAGGTATCCAGATAAATTTCTCCCATCTCGGCGGCTTTTTCGAAAAGCGGTTTCCTGTTGCTTGCTTCAGCTTGACGAATCATATAACCGATATTTTCCCGCAAAGCCTGTTCGGTGAGCCGGCGGGATTGCAGTTTGGCTTTTTCATCGTCCGTGGCTTTCCACCAGATTCCGTCCGGTTTATACATTTCGTACAGTTTTTGGCGCGTTTCAAATGTTTTTTTCTCATCATTTAAAGCCTGGTAGCAATCGACGATTTTTTTATAGACGACAGGTCCCTTTTCTGTGGAATAGGTTCGATCCAGCAGGAGTTCATAGGTTTTAATCGCCAGCAGGTATTCTTCCTTTTCTTGCATATATATATCACCCAACTTTGCGATCATTTCGAGACCCCACTGCGGATTTCCGAGTTTTTCCACATAGGCGTTCGCATTATCCGGTCCGCCGAAATCGATAAAACTGATCGCGATATAAGCGAGGGCCTCTTCATGCAGGTCTGTTCTCACACTCGCTTCCGCACCCTGTGTTTCGTCTCCCGCACCCATTTCCTCAACAAGCGTCGTAAAATAACTGATGGCTTCCGGATACTGGCTCAACCTGTAATAAGACCAGCCCAGTTTGTAGAGTGCCTCATCATAACGCGGACTGTTCTTGTACAGAAGCACTTTTTTATAATATGAAATGGCCTGATTGACGTTATTGACAGGCGGATTAAAATAGTATTCTCCGAGCCGCAGATAACATTCCGGTACATAATGACTCTCGGGATAGGCCTCGATTAAATGAAGATAAACCTGATTTGCTCGCTGGTGTTCTCCAAGCTCTTCTAAGATAAAACCCCTGTTGTAAACTGCGTCATCCACCAATTCACTCTTGGGAAATTCATCGATGATCCGCTGATAAATGGCCATCGATTTATGATATTCCGGATGAGGTTCTTCCGGAATCTCCTGAATTTCTTTTCTTTCGTACTGCATGAGTTTATCATCATAAGCCTGCATTTTCTCCAGGTATTGATCCTTTTCCTGATAATAGTAAAGATCGGCCAGCCGGATGAGTATCTCGTCAACCACTTTATCATCCGATTGAGCCTGAAGGAGCCTTTCTCCATCGGATATGCCCCTCTTAATCAGACTCTGCTTTTCTTCCTGCAGTGCTTCCAGTTCCTGGGTATAAAAGGCGCGATAACTCTGCAGTTCCGGAAGTGAAAGCGACCAGAATGAAGAATCGATCTGGGCCGGCCGGACCTGCGCCCTGCCGGATGAGAAAAACCCGGTTAGTAAAAGGATCAGTGTAATAACAATTTTATTTCTAATGACTGTCATTTTTTCTGTTTCGAATCCGGAGTTTCCTGAATTTCCCCGACCGGGGCTTCCTGCTTTTGTTTGTAAAAGTAATCTGTTTTAAAGAACCGGTCCTTTTCCTGTTCTTCCCGTTTCATCGCTTCAGAACGCATCTGATCCTCAATTTTCTCGACATCGCTCAACAGGCCCTGTATGCGTCGATCCAACTGCTTTCGCTTAATGAGGTAAATCTCATCGATTTTTTGAATGTTCTTTGATATTCCCGCCATGCGCCTGTCGCACGTTTTAATCCGGCTGAAATTGATGTTGCTGATGCCATAACCGCTGAAACTCGCCCACTGGTCAAGTTCGACCCGCATTTGCTGGGGGAAATTCTCCCGAAGCCACACTTCGTATTGATTTAATCTGTTGTAATAATCCTCTAACTCTTCCTTTTTTATTTCGGTTTGTATCATCAAATTATACTGATCCTGAATTTTTGACAGCCGAATGATTTTTTTGGCCTCTTCAATATCCTTGACGGTTTGATCTTTCTCCCGGACTGTTTCAACCATCAGAGATTGGAAGAGATATTTTAAATGCTCCGCTATTCCCATCCGGCGAATCAGAGGGTCTTCTTCATAATAATCTGTTCTTTTATACCTGGTCTGGGTGTGGCTTTCCAATGTCTGAATCAAATCACTTCTTAGAAGACGAATATCATCAAGTAAATCAGACTGCTGATTTTCCCGTGCTTCACTCTCCAGACGATCCAATAAGGCAATCTTGTTTTCCAAAGTTTTTGTTTCGTTTTTATAATCGCTGCTGTTAACGTTACCAGGAGAAACGGTACCCCGGTCTCCAGGATAGGTCCCATGGAAAAACTGCTGAATTTTATCGATTTCGTTGTATAATTTTTGTTCTTTGTTATCAAGCATACTGCGTTCATACGATTCAACTGTATTGACATCGCCTAACATGGCTTTTTCATCTTCTGGAATAACGACGCTCTGATCGGCGCGGAATTTAGCCTGATAAACCTGTTTCAAATCTTCAAGGGCTTCTTCACTCTTCCCCATGAGCTCTCTCGAACTGGCTGCCAGTACCCTCGCCTCATAGGCATATCTTGACATAAGTGAGTTTTTTAACAGCCATTCCGCATTTTGCAGTGTCTCTGCAGGATTGCCGATTTGATAGGCGCTCCAGGCACGGCCGATCACACTCAGATCGTAATGCGAGTAGTCTTCCGATACCATATTAAAAAATGCAATGGCCTGCTGATGTTCTCCCCGTTCATAATAGATCAATCCAAGTTTCAGGAGGGCATTGTTCCGTATCTGATGGAGAACAGGATCTTTTTCACTTCTCTGCTTTTCCTCGATCAACCGATAGTAAAGGGACTGCGCCAGTTGATCCTCGCCAAGGTTCGAATAACAGGCTGCTGACAAATAAAGTGACGGGAAAAAGTAGGTACTTTCCGAAGACACATTCCCCAACGCTTTCAGGGATTTTTGATAATTTCCGGATTTAAACTGGGCATAACCAACCAGATAGGAGACGATTCCGAACGATTCGACATCCAAGCGCTCTTTTTGTGAAAGCAGTTCCTGGTAAACGGCATGAATCTTATCGACCTCGTTATAAACTGAATAAATATAGATCATCTTGACCAGTGCTTTCGCCCAGAATTTGGACTGAGGATACTCTTCGATCAGCCTTTGATATCCTTTTAATGCTTCGTCTAAATAATTGAGACCGTATGAAGATTCACACGAATAAAAAAGAACATCATCCAGCGTCTGGTATTGATAATATGTATTTAGGATATCCTGAAGCTGCAATCGGGACAGGGCAAAATCGCCAACAGAAAAATTTTCCAGCGCCGCTTTAAGGTCTCGTGAAAACATGCGTTTCAACTGAAAGGGATCCGCAGTTTGAATGAGTTTGGTACGAAGATAAACGTACTGTGTGAGTTTCATCTTGAAGTCCAAAATACGATTGTACTTCCACTCTTCAAAATATTCATCCGCAAATTGGCGGCGGCTTGTTTTCTGATCCTTGGTTGAAGTCTCTTCACCTTTTGGTGCATTCGAGCCTTTTTGACTGCCGGGACTTCCATCGCCATTTTTTAAATCCAGTTGCTCCACATATTTGTCCAGAACACTTTCTTCAATAATCTTTCTCACCTGTGTCCGAAGGTTCGATAATGATTTGAGTGCTTCAAAATTGACTTTTTGTTTGGCTTTTTTCTCGAGAAGGTTTATTTCATCCAGCAGGAGAAGTACTTTTTCCAACTCTTTGTTATAACTATCGAGTAATGATTCGCGGGGAGATACAAGTTGATCGGCGCTTAACTCGGATGAATAGGTTCCTTCTTTCATCCGGGCCCACATTTCCTCATTTACATTCTGTACCAGCGCCAGAAGATACTTTTCTTTGGGAATGACTGTTTCTAGGAATTCTTCACTTTTTAGACGGTAATAGTAGCGGAGATTCGTCCCTTCACCGGCAGACTCCTGTCCCAGACCAAAGGATGAATTGGCAAATGATAAAACAAGAAGGAAAAACAGGAAAGCAATACTCTTTTGGTTCAAGAGAAATAGATACTTTCCCTTTCCTCCCAAGGCGAAAGGCACTCTCACAAACCCCCTTTGCAGACATTGACTTTATAAAAAACGGAAGCGATTTCCTCTAACGAATCATTTCCTTGACTTTCATCAAACGGGTCAGGTTCCCCCGTTCCATTTCGCTCAGTTTCATTTCGATGTAGCGTCTGGTTTCTTCCAATTCCGGGATAAGCACATATTCCAGGGCATTAACCCTTCTTCGTGTTTTTTCGATTTCATCCCCCATAAGGAACAAAGCTTTCTCCGTTTGTGCAAGTTCCAGCAGTTTTGGAAAAGTTTTTTGAAACAGATCCAGGGATAAATCAATATTTCCGCCGGTTTCCAAGAATCCGTAACTCCGTTTAAATTCTCCAATATCCACTTTCAGCACAGGCACCTGCAAATTGAGCACCTGTTTCTTTCCAATTTCCATATCGATACGACTGGTGGGAATCATTAACGCTGTCTCGATACTATCCCGGGGTGTTTCCATGCGGCCTTGTATAAAATATCGCAGACTTTTTTGAAACTTCTCTTCTAATTCTTTCCGCAAACCCTTTACAGAATCGACCAGATCCAGAAACTGACGCATCAATTCATCCTGCTTGTCTTTCAACAGCTTGTGGCCTCTTCGAGCCAGGACAAGCCGTTTCTTTAACCGGAGCAGTTCCATTCGTGTTGCGTTTGTGGTCAATTTCATCTCAAGTGTCCTTCAATGTGATCAAATTCTGAACACAAGCCTGTTATCGATTCGGTAACACCAAACCGGGATTTCTCCTGAGCTGTAAAGTATATAAATTTTGCAAAATTGATGCCGTTATCCTATATATTTTGATATATTCTATAAATCCTTTTATAAGGAACTGCTTGATATGCGCTCTCCGAGTAAAATCTATCATGAAAAAGCATTTTAACTTTTTGCTTCTTCTTTTTTTGTATCATTCTTCGATACTGCTTTTTTCTGAAACTTTTTAAAGTACTTTTCCATCCACTCGGGCCGGATGCGTTTCAGCTCGATCGACGGGAACACGGAAAGCAGCTCCCAGCCCAAATCGAGTGTCTGTTCGATAGTCCGGTCTTCATATTCACCCTGACTGACGTACCGGTGTTCAAATTCGTCGGCAAATTTAAAATAAATGCGGTCAATATCTGACAGGGCGGCCTCTCCCAAAATGACAGCTAATTCCTGAACCTCTTTCCCCCGCGCGTACGCCGCAAAGAGCTGATTGAATACGTCGGAATGGTCTTCCCGTGTTTTTCCATGGCCGATCCCTTTGTCTTTCAGACGAGAAAGCGAGGGAAGCACATCGATCGGTGGCCGGATGGCCTTTCTGAAAAGCTGACGGGAAAGAATAACCTGTCCCTCCGTAATATAGCCGGTGAGATCGGGAATCGGATGTGTTTTGTCATCTTCCGGCATGGTTAAAATGGGAATCTGTGTAATGGATCCCTTCTTTCCCTTGATTCGGCCTGCCCGTTCGTAAATGGTAGACAGGTCCGTGTATAGATATCCAGGATAACCGCGCCGGCCCGGAACCTCTTTACGGGCAGCGGAAACCTCTCGAAGCGCTTCGCAGTAATTGGTCATATCCGTAAGAATAACCAGAACGTGCATCTCCAGATCGAATGCCAGATATTCGGCGGTAGTCAAAACCATTCTTGGAGTGGCAATGCGCTCAATCGCCGGATTGTCCGCCAGATTGACAAAGAGCACGGACCGGTCGATGGCGCCGGTTTCCTTGAATCCTTGAATGAAATACTCGGATTCCTCAAACGTAATCCCCATGGCTCCGAAAACAACGGCAAATTTCTCCTGTTTTCCCAGCACTTTAGCCTGTCTCGCGATTTGAGCGGCCAGCTGATTATGGGGCAGTCCCGAACCCGAGAAAATCGGCAGCTTCTGTCCGCGGACCAGGGTATTCAGTCCGTCGATGGATGAAATACCGGTTTGAATGAATTCGGAGGGATAGGCTCTGGCTTGCGGATTAATCGGGTTTCCATTGATATCCAGTTTCTTTTCGGGCAGCAGTTTGGGGCCGTTATCGATGGGCCGTCCCAATCCGTCAAAAACGCGCCCGAGAATATCCGGGGAAACACCCAGTTGAATTCCGCGCCCTAAAAACCGTACTTTGCTTTTAAAAACATCGATCCCTGTCGCTTCCTCGAATAACTGGATCAGCGCCTTGTCCTCATTGACTTCCAAAACCCGTCCCTGCCGCATTTCCCCGTTGGGAAGTTCCAGCTCGACGAGCTCTTCATATTTGACATCTTCGACTTCTTCTACAAGAACAAGCGGACCTGTAATCTCACGTATGGTTAAATACGCCTTACGCATGCACATTCTCCTCTTTAACGAGCGCATCGACCTGCGCTTCCAACGTCTTCAGTATAGCTTCGATTTTAGAAATATCTTTCTCCGGAAGGTACCTGGCCCTTGCGATTTCTTCCCGCACGGGCAGATCAATCAATTTTTCAAAGGGCACTTCTTTATCGAGCGCCTGTATAAATGTTTCATGGAGCGTTAAAATCGTTTTCAGCATCAGATACTGCTTTTCCATCAGCGCATACGTGTCCACTTCGTGAAATGCATTCTGGTGCAGAAAATCCTCGCGTATCGAACGAGCCACTTCTAAGATGAGCCGGTCGGAAAAAGACAGCGCATCCACACCTACCAGCTTCACAATCTCCTGAAGATCGGCCTCTTCCTGAAGAATCTTCATGGCCTGTTTTCGCATTTCAGGAAAATCTTCGTGGATCTCTTCACTGTAATACGATTCCATATTATCGACATACAGGGAATAGCTGTTCAACCAGCTGATCGCCGGGAAATGCCGCTGATAGGCCAGCTTGTCTTCCAGGCTCCAGAAAACTTTAACGATCCGGAGCGTTGCCTGAACCACGGGATCGGCCAAGTCGCCGCCCGGAGGAGACACAGCACCGATAACAGTCAAGGATCCTTCACGTTCTTCCGAGCCAAGACAGATCACACGCCCGGCGCGTTCGTAGAATTCCGCAATCCGACTTCCCAAATAGGCGGGATATCCTTCGTCACCCGGCATTTCCTCGAGCCGGCCCGACATCTCGCGCATCGCCTCCGCCCATCGTGAAGTCGAATCGGCCATAACGGCCACAGAATACCCCATGTCCCTGAAATACTCGGCAATAGTAATTCCTGTATAGACCGATGCCTCACGTGCCGCTACCGGCATGTTGGAGGTATTGGCAATGAGCACGGTTCGTTTCATCAATGCTTCCCCGGATCTCGGGTCGACCAGCTCCGGAAACTCAAGCAGTACGTCTGCCATCTCATTACCGCGTTCACCGCAGCCGATATAGACCACGATTTCCGTATCCGCCCACTTTGCCAGCTGATGCTGAATGACCGTTTTCCCGGAACCAAACGGACCCGGCACACAGGCAGTTCCTCCTTTGCCGACGGGAAAGAAGGTGTCAAGAACCCTCTGGCCTGTCATCAACGGCGCAACAGGGACAAGTTTCTGTTTATACGGCCTTCCCTTTCGAACCGGCCAGCGCTGCAGCATCGTGACTTCTTGGATCTTTTTTTCAGATTTGATTTTCGCTATTGTTTCTTCAACAGTAAATTCACCTCCACTGATTTCCGTCACTTCCCCCCCGACACCGGGAGGCACCATGATCCGATGCACGACCACAGGCGTTTCCTGAACGGTTCCGAGTATGTCCCCCTGGGTCACCTTGGCTCCCTTTTTCACAAGGGGTTCGAATCTCCATTTTCTGGACTTGTCAATTCCCGGGACATCGACACCGCGTGTAATAAAATCACCAACCTGTTCGCGGATCACATCGAGGGGACGCTGGACACCGTCGTAAATGGATTCTATAAGACCCGGCCCGAGTTCCACGCTGAGTGGTTCTCCGATTGAGCGGACAGGCTCGCCCACTCCCAAACCGCCTGTCTCTTCATAGACCTGAATCCACGCACGGTCTCCTCTAAGTTCGATGATCTCGCCGATCAACTGTTTTTCGCTGACCCGGACGACATCGTACATTCTCGCATCTTCCATGCCTTCGGCAACGACCAAAGGCCCCGATACCTTTACGATTTTACCCTTCTTGCTCATGCAGTCAATCCTCTTCTGTCTCCTTAAATATATCCGCACCAATGGCTTTTTTTACGGTTTCCCGGACACGCTCAAAGGCATGTCCCGTACTTCCGTGGCAGTCAGGAATGACTGCGACCATCGGCGTCCAATTCAAATTTACTTTTGCCAGCACATCCCCCATTTTCTGTGCGAGTTTCTCGGTTAGAAAAATCACATGAAATCCTTCCTTGACCGATTGATTGAAAACCGCAGACGCTTCCGAAACATCGGTCACTGGATACACCAGGACCCCCATGGACCGGAATATCAAAACGGTATCATGATCGCCGATAGCACAGATTTTAGACGAATGCATGGAGTGGCAATCCTTCCTCAATGGTCTCTTTAGAAAAACCATTGGCACGTCCGGCTACGATGCGCCGAACCGCAGAAAGTTCAACTTCTTTGAAAATAAAATAAGCAAATAAAACTTCGATCCCGAAACCGCAGTTCCGCGCCATTTGAATCAATTCCAGCCGGATTTCCTGACACATCCGCTCCCACTGCGAAAATGGCTGATCCGCTTCGACTTGGCGAACGGTCCGCGTAATTAATTCTCCATACGAGGTTTTACCCAGAACCCGGAGTACCTCCTCCCACGATTCGGTGATCAGCGAATTCAACAGTTCCGGATTCAATTTGCCTCCGGGAATCCAAACCTTTTCAAGAGACAACTCTTTTTGATTCAATATTTTCAAACGGAAAAAAGTCCTCAGGTTAACCAGATCCGATTCGAGCAATCGCCATGATTTGAGAAACGGATTCGGATATTGATGAATCACATTCTGCCACTCCTGAAATTCGGTTCGATCGATAAATGTATCGATTTCCTGCCAGTCTCTCTTATCATCGGACAATTCATGATAATGATCCACGGCGTTTTGGAGAAACGACGGCAATAACTTTTCCGTTTCGGATTGGACGGCATTTCGAATCATTTCTGTTTCAACCAGCCCGCCTTCGCGAAGGTAAACATCTTGCTGCTCATTGATCGTGCTTTCTCTGAGAATCACCCTGAGATTGTGAAAATCGATCCGTTTCCGGAACTGATCCGTCCAGATCGAATCCCGGCTCAGCTGGCAGATCAGCTCGAGCGCGGAACGCCATTCCAACCGGATCAGCGTTTCGACTTGAGCCCAGGAACGCACATTATCGACATTCCGTCCATAACCGGCTTCGGAAAGAATCCGTCCGGCTTCTTCTGCGCTAGCGGACAGAATCAGGCGGTTCAGCAGCTGCTTGGTCAGAAACCGTTTTTCCAGTACCCTGATAAGGCCGACAGCAAACCCGTACCGTGTGTCAAATCGAAGACGATAACTCACTGCTGTTCTCCAAAAAGAATACCGGCTACCTCGGATTCCAGTTCCTCGCGGGCGTTTCCGAATAAAACAGACAGTGTCGCATTGATCTCCTTGCGTCCCCGGCGAAGGACAAATCCACCGTCGCTGTCGATGGTTTCCCTGGCCAATGAAATTTTCCCCTGCTTTCCCGATTTTTTAAGGTTTCGGTTTACCGACTCGATCAGCGAGGCGGACAATCTCTTTGCATCCGATTTGGCTACGACAACCTCTTCATCTCCTGTTACCGCAACCTGTTCGAGCAGCGAACCCAAAAAACGGACATATTCCTGGGGCTTGAGATTTTTAACCTGGTCGTAAGCTTCACGAAATGCTTCATCGATCAGTTTCTGTTTTAATTCGAGCAGACTCTGCCGTGACTCCATCTGAGTACTGGAAAGCATTCTTCGGACCGATTCCTCCGCCTGATTCTTTCCTTTTTTCTCGGCATCGGACCGGATTATATCAATCTCCCGAGATTTCCGGACTTCGATATCAGCGACCTTTTTGCGATAGGACTCAAGAATCTCTTCGGCTTCTTTCTCAGCATCAGCACGAATTTTTTCTATAATTGCTTTTACTGGCATGCAACCGGCCTACATCTGTATGCTGTTGATGAGAAGAATGGAAATGAGCAACCCGAGAATCGCATAAAACTCAACAAACACTCCCAGTACCAGGGCTTTTCCCATTTCGTTCGGCTGCTTCGCTGTCATGGTAACACCGGTCGCACAAACGCGGCCCTGATGGATCGCTGAAAAAAGGCCGGTCAATGCGATAGGCAGACAACCCAAAAGAAATTCAAATCCTTTTGCAACAGACATAGGTTCCTGGATGCCCCCGCCTAACAATCCCAGTTTCATAATCGCGATAAAGCCGACCAAAAAACCGTAGATTCCCTGTGTTCCCGGAAGCGCAGTGAGAAGAAGAAGTTTTCCAAAAAGATCGGGCTCCTCGCTCATCACGCCGTTGGCAGTCTGACCAACCGAACCGACAGCAACTGCAGAACCGATACCCGCAAGAATCACTGCCAGTCCGATCCCGAGAAGCGCAATAATCAATCCTGACATGTATTCCTCCTGTTAATTATAAAAATAGATAAACTACCCCTGAGTGACCTCCCGATCCACAATCAGGGAATATTGATATTTCTGTTTCAAAGGTTTGAAGGGGCTTCCTCCCCCTTCAAGAAATTTCTGAAAAAATTCGACAAATTGAAGCCGCATGGTGTGAATAAAACCGCTCACCATATTGATGAGTATATTGAACAAATGCCCGCCGACAAAAAACAGGGCGGCCAGTACGACTCCAAGCGCAGGGATTCCCACAACCATCCCGATCATGGTATTGATAACCATCGCAATCACACCGGTCGCCATACCCATCGCCATGAGGCGGGAGTAAGAAAGAATGTCTCCGAAATAACCCGTAATTCCGTAAAGGCTGTAAAGACCTGCAAAAATTCGTGCAATTGGATTCTTGCTCGCTCTTCCTCCGAACAGCACAATGATACCGGCTGCCAAAATCGCCATCCATTTACCGATCAGTCCGGCCGTTGCACCTAAAATAGCCGGCCGTCCCAACCCGAAAAGAACCAGGCCGGTGAGCAGGGCGAGCCAGGAAATCTTGTCATAAATACCGTCAAGAATTTTCCCTTTTCTGACCGAATCGTAGAATGCCAGAATCAGACCGAAACAGACATGAATGAATCCAAGACCCATACAGACTCCGAGAAAAATAATGGATCCGCTTCCCTCCAGGGGGTCAAAGAGCATCAGCCTGTTTCGTATGGCCTGAAGTCCGGGAGAAAAATTCGAAAAATCCAGGCCGAAATAACCTCCGGTGACTGCTCCGACGGGAATTGTCGCCAATCCTGTATAAAAAAGAATTTTGAAAAGCCGCTTCGATCCCTGCCCCAGAGGAATTTTCTTCAAAGCAAGGAACGATAGCAGCGCAATGATCAAACCGTATCCCGCATCGGTCAGACATATGGCAAGAAAGAGAATGAAAAACGGTGCCAGTCTGGGTGTCGGATCGAGTTCGAAATAGGAGGGGGAACCATAAAGATCGGTGATCATTTCAAAAGGTTCGGCAAAGGGCCGGTTTTCAAGAAAAACCGGTGGCTTCTCTCCTTTTACGGGTTTCACTTTTATCACGCTAACTGTCGAAAAAGTCTGCTCCATTTTTTCTTTGAGAGCGGGATAATCTTCCTCTCTTGTCCATCCCTGTAACATGACGGCTTTTTCTGTTTCTGCAAACCGCGATTCGGTTCTAACACGTTCCAACAGATTCGAAAGATGTTCCTCGATCACAACAAGTTTGGAACGATGATCGATGAGCTGTTTTGTTTGATCTTTGAGCGATTTCTTTTTGGCGGCAATCCCTTCGATCTGGCGGTCGAGAGATTCGATGATCGCCTTCGGAATTTGCGTATATCCTTCCCAGGTGACTTCCCTGTGTTCGATCTTGCCCAGAACACCGGCAATTTGATCCTGCTCTTCTTTGAGATAAATCAAAAGAACGGCATCGCCCGATTCCGATTGGGAGAAACGCTCGATATGAAAACGTTCTGTTTTTTCACGAATTTTCGCAATCAGTTCCTCGTAATTCCCGCGGGACACGAAAAGCGTGCGCACCACCGTCTTGCTTGTTTCTCCGATCTGGTTCAGGGGAAGTTCCAGGTCGACCCAGGCTGATAGATTGTCTTTTTCTCTCTGGCAGCGGTCAAGCTTCTGGTTAAGTTCACCCTCCTGCTGATTGAGTGTATAACATCGGTCCACCACGGATTGATAATCAAATCCTACGGTGATCTCATGAAATTCCTCTAATGTCATCCTCAACCGCTGTTCTGAAATTTTTTCGAGAAAACCCTGCTTCGGCATTAAAGGAGCGATGTACTTGATTGCGAAACGGATTCCGGTCAACTGTTTTTCGATGGCATCAATCTGCGGTGAATCTTCCGAAGTAAATGATTCGTATTTTTTATCTGGATGCGTTTCGGTAAAATCCCGAATTTCCACAGCACCCAGTACCTGAAGCATGGAAAGCGCCTGATCCTTTTCCGATTTATGGCTGAAAATCTCAACCTTTTGCATGGAGGAAATAGCCATTAACCCAATATCCTCTTTAATATCAATTCGACGGCTTCCTCTTTATTCTCTTTACTCGATTGAACAATTTTTTGCTTTTGAATTTCCGTATCGTCCAGGATAGTTTGGACTTGAGGCTGGGCATTCCCCCTGGCCGATTCCACCATTTCACTGACGATCTTTTTGACTTTCTCTTTCGACATATCGATTTCTTTGGCCATTTGTGCGGTTGCTTTTTCAATCATTTCTTCGCCCTGCTGCCGCGCTTTCTGCAATGCGGCTTCCGCTTTTGCTTCAGCTTTTTTTATCGTTTGTAATTCTCTTACAGACACCAAAAAACCCCTTGTTTAAATTTAACTTTGGGTATAACAAATCCCCAATACCAAATTCTGTAAAATCATGATCAGCAGGAAAAATCGAACAATCGCATCAAAGGCACATTGGGGAACGATTTTAACTCAATACTGGACTTTCTTTTTTATTTTCATCCAATTTCTGATAATTTTTTTGGCCGTCTCCTTCTTTCATGGAACATTTCCCATCAAACTGAGCTCCGTCATCAACCACCAGACGGGAGGCTTTGATATCTCCCTGAATAAACGACTTGGACTCAAGAAATACTTTCCCGGAAACAGCAATATTGCCTTTAATTTTACCTGCTAACAGGAGGTCCTTCGAATGGACATTCCCTTCGACCACACCGTCTTTTCCGATAACAACAGTGTCCGTGGCACGAATATTCCCGATGACTTTTCCATCGACACGGATGCTGTTCTGAACTTTCACATTTCCATCCAAAACAGTTCCCTTGCCGATAATCGTCGTCAGTTCGCCTCTCCTCCCAAACTCTGTCAGTGATTTTCCTTTCACCGTATTTTCCTCCTCATTTGCCCCTTCAGCTTTCGGATGAGGCCGCAAAATGTGACTAAGTACCCTTATCCAGTTTTTTACTGTGCATTGCATAAACAAACTCCTCAGGATCCAACGGTTCACCATTTCTCCATATCTCAAAGTGCAAATGCGGAGCCGAACTGATTCCGGAACTCCCCAAAAGCGCAATAGACTGGCCTTTTCTCACTTGCGCTCCCTGTGTCACGAGAAGACGCATGGCATGGGCATAATAAGAAAATAATCCCTGACCGTGAGAGATTACGATTACATTTCCAAAATCAGGTGTCCAGTCGGAAAGAAGAACAGTTCCTGCACCGGCTGCCCGTATCACAGTTCCTTTCTTTGCCGCAATATCAATCCCGTAATGGCTGCGGCCCACATACCACCCCCCCTTCTGAAAATGGGTAGTTAAAAATCCTTCCACGGGTAAAAGGGTTGGCAGATATTCAGGATTGAAAAAATCTCCGCTCGATTCCGACAAAAAGCTGAGCCGGTTCTTCGTCTGGACATTTTTCTCTTCTTCCTCAAAAAATTCACTCTCCGGGCTCGTTTCTGTATAAACCGGTTGGGAAACAACCTGCGGCGGCTGAGTTTCAGGCAGAGGTTCCTGACTTTCTTCAAGTCCGAGGGTTCCGCCGAATGCTTTCCGTATTTTCTGATCTGTCAGCCGAATTTGATTAAACTCCTTCGCAATACGTTCGATCTTCTGATTTTTGGCTTTCAGTTCCACGTTTTCGGTTTGCAAAACCTGCTCGATATTTTTAAGCCGATGAATACGAAAATAACCAACGGCACCCCAGATGATATGAACGCTTAAAACAACAAGCAGGATCAGAATCAGCCAGCCTTGAGTGTAATTCATTGTGACGCTCTTGGGGTCCCCTTCCCGATCGGGGATAAAAATAAATGAAAAATACCGTTCTCTGCCTTTCTTTGCCATATTCCGCCTACACTTTAATTTGTTCGATCAATTCCATGATTCGTTCCAGGTCATCAGCCACGTAATAAACAATTTCGATTTTACCTCCCTGGCTCGAAGGTTTTACATGGACCTGGGTTCCAAATATCAGCCGCAATTGATCTTCCAGCTCTGATAGATGGGGATCTTTTTTTACGTCGGGAACCGGCTCCAGGATTTTTTCTTCGGCATCCAGCTGTTCCCTGACCGAATCTTCTACTTTGCGTACGCTCCACCCGCCTTTTACAACTTTTCTCCACATTTCCAGTTGTTCCTCGGAAGTGCGAAGCCCCATGAGCGCCCGGGCATGCCCCATTGAGATTTCCTCGTTCTGAATACTTTTCTGTATATTGAAAGGAAGCTTCAGCAATCGAACCATATTCGCGACAGTAGCCCGGTCCTTACCGACCTTCTTGGCCACAGCTTCCTGAGTCATTCCGTACTCTTTTTGAAGACGCTGGTAGGCTTTGGCAAGGTCGATCGGATTCAGGTCCTCTCTCTGTATATTTTCAACCAGGGCCAATTCCAGCATTTGCCCCTCTGAACTCACATCCATGATATAAGCGGGAATCCTTGCAAATCCTATTTCCTGAACCGCCCTGAAACGTCTTTCCCCGGCAATCAATTCGTATCCGTTTTCAACCATCCGGACGGTGATGGGCTGAATGACGCCGTTTTCCATAATAGACTGCTTTAATTCATTCAGTTGATCCCGGTCAAATTCGAGACGTGGCTGAAACGGATTGGGCTGAATCAACGAAACATCGATTTCGGCAAGCGACTCTTTATTCACATTAGACAATTCCTCATCCTCGTTGATCTGAGGAATTAAAGCTTCCAGGCCTTTCCCCAACCGCTTATGCTTCATTATTAATGACCTCCTCGGCAAGCCGGATGTAATTATCCGACCCGATGCAGACGGCATCGTAAAGAATCACCGGTTTCCCAAAACTGGGTGCCTCGCTCAGCCGGACATTCCGATGTATCTTCGTTTCAAAAACCTTGTCGCTAAAATATTTTTTAACGTCATCGGCGACCTGATTGGACAGATTCAAACGGTTGTCATACATGGTCAGCACAACGCCTTCGATTTCCAGATGTGAATTGAGATGTTTCTGCACGAGACGGATCGTTTTGAGCAGCTGACTCAATCCTTCAAGCGCGTAATATTCGCACTGAATCGGGATGAGAACAGACTGGGCTGCGGTCAAACTGTTGATAGTGAGCAGTCCCAGCGAAGGGGGACAATCAATGAATATATATTGATACTTTTTCTTGATATCCTGCAGAACTTCCCGAAGAATTTTTTCTCTTCCAATCAGATTCACGAGCTCAATTTCCGCACCGACCAGACGAATACTCGACGGCAGAATATCCAGATAGGAAATGTCGGTGGGCAAAATCGCTTCATTGATATCCGTATTTTTTAATATAACCTCATAGATACTCTTCTCGATATTGTTATGATCGAATCCCAAACCGCTGGTCGCATTCGCCTGCGGATCGATATCGATAAGCAGCGTCGGACGCTCGGAAACAGCAATACAGGCACATAAATTGATCGCCGTCGTTGTTTTGCCAACACCGCCTTTTTGATTTGCAACAGTAATTATTTTTGCCAAACTAATCTCATAAAGATATTTTATTTGAACTTTTAATATACAATTT
Source organism: uncultured bacterium (assembly GCA_964617625.1). Lineage (GTDB taxonomy): Bacteria > Zhuqueibacterota > QNDG01 > QNDG01 > DSAB01 > CAZTZL01. The sequence goes on along the minus strand of CAZTZL010000011.1, from coordinate 8,197 downwards.
TACAGTTTTAAATGCAAGCAGAGATAACCCTATTTAACATAAAATGAATAATAAAATAATGCCAAAAAAATAACATGAATCCAATAATCATATTTGAATAATTTGGCATTGAATCCACACCATTTTTACATATCACCTATTTCATTCAGTCGAAGAACGAAGCATTTCTTTTAATTCAGGAATAAACACGGAACTTTGAAACGCTGGATTATTAACAATCGCTTCAATTTTTTCCGTTTTCAGTTCCGGCTTCTGCTGCTCCAGTGCCCTCATTGCCAGCACACCCACAGCAACGTCTATATTCTCCTGTGAGACAAATTCTTTCCTGATCCAGCCTTTTTTCTTTTGTTCGGCTCCAACTACTTTGATCCACTCATTCTCTGTTTGTTCAACGGCTACTATCTCCATTGGTTCAAAGACCTTTTCTATTCCCGTTAATATATCAGGACGCCGATAAATATCTGCTGATTTGATAATCACTGACGGCTTCGCATCGGTAATAATCACCCATTTGGATGCCCAGCCCAGTGTACTGTCCGAAAGCTGGATTTTATAATATTCCAGGTTTCGATCACTCGAATCAACAGCTGTTATTCCCAGCCAAATCACCTCTTCGCCAAGTGAAAGTGACGACATCCATTTGGCATCTTTTGAGGGTGCTGTGCGGACAGTGCCTCCATCCCATATACACACAGACGGTATTGATTTCTCTTCCTGAACAACTTCCTGTTTTTTCTGCCCCTGACAGGCAAATAAAATCATCGAAATAATGACCGATAAAACGAATAATTTCTTCATCATGCTTCCCTCCTGCCGGTTTAAAACACACAAAACAATATTGAATTCTATATGCCGACTTCTTTGGATATGCTGAACACCGTTTCCGCAATCACATAGAGCGAAATAATATCCATCTGCACATCTGGTGATAGATTTTTTTTAATGAATAGTTCGCCGGTTTTTCTGGTAGCAATGACTCCTTTCGGTTTCAATCCAATGAGAGCAACCAACCCGGTTTCATCTTCAAATGAGTAACTGTCTTTATTGGCAACAGACTGATATTCAAGTTTCAAACTCTTTCCGTGAATAAAAGTTTCAGCGAACTCCTTTGAAAATCCGGGTTCGTTGATGGTCAGCTTCCCAACTTCATCTCCGTCTTCGGATATAATAAATTCTATGGGATAAACCTTTTCGCCGGATTCAAAACTTGAACTTTCCCTTTCTTCCCTGGATCGGTAAAAAGTAATTTCGCCGGTGATATCGTAGGTTTTATTGTCCACCGGATTGGTCATCGTAAAATAATAGGTCGATATTTCCTTTGTATGAACAACATCTTTACCTGGAGTTGTTTTTCGTCCGATCAAACCGACATCTACTAACGGGGATCCAACCTGAGGCCGGATTTCATAAACCTTACCTGAATCGGGATCTTCTAAAATAAAATGATTGAATGCCGATGACCGGTGGGATAGAGGACTGGTAAGAATATACTTGACCGCATTTTTCTCGAAATCGGGATTCTCTTTCAATTTGATATCTTTTAAACTGGTGCACGATAGAAAAAAAACTGATAAAAACAGGCAAACAAAAAACGAAAAATTCATGACTCTTTTTTCTCGTTTCATCTTCTTGACCTCCTTTTCTTTTATTGGGGAATCAGGTGCTGGATATCAATTCAAAACTGTTTTCTCTGATATGATAAGGAACGAGTTAGTGTGTGACTATTAAAAGCCGGCCGCTTCAATTTAAAAACTGCCGAATTTAAAAATAATCTGACCGGAAGGCCCGCCTAAATCCGATGAAGAAATCTCACCCATATCCAGACCCAATGCAAGCCGATAACTGACACCCGCACCCAGACGAAACCAAGAAGTCACATTCAAATCGATATTGAAACTGGGTTCCATAAGGAAAAAACCGTCCGTTTCCATTGTTTTATCCGGACCATGTTCTCTGAGTTTGGCTGACCCGGATCCAAACAGCGCATGAATTGTCCAGTGAACCAATTTGTCAGAATTGTGGATATATTCCAACTCACATCCGCCGTAATAAATCTCCAAATACAGGGGTCTATGATTATTACTGATCGCATCTGTTTCTATATCAAAAAGTGTGCTGTATCCGCCGCCTCCAATAACCAGCGCATGATTGATGATCCACCCTCCCCGCCCTCCGGAAAACATTCCCAATTTACCGTTAATCAAACCGACTTTCCAAACCGGCCCGCCATAACCGCCGCTGTGGAAATGGCCGCTGACAAGTGTTTCTTCCTGCGCCAATAACGGAAAAATTAGCAGAAACATGAAAAACAGGATTGGATATTTTTTCATCTTTTTCCCTCCACAGGTTATTAAAAAATGAGCAGCAAGGTTCTCCAATAGATATAAAATCACACTGAAAAAAGCAAGAACTTTCCAGAGTTTGATGAATCTGTAAATTGTTTGGAATTTGTTTTTTAGTAACTATTTGAGATTTGGAATTTGTTATTTTTTTTTAAAAAAAAAGACACCCCGCAAGGTGTCTTTTATAGAAAAATCAATTATGAATATTACGCCTGCTTTTCAACCACTCCTGATCGAATGCACCGCGTGCATACTCTCAGCTTAATCGGCGTACCGTCCACTTTGACCCGTAAGGTTTGCAGGTTGGGCAGCCAGCGCCGCTTGGTCCGGTTGTGCGCGTGACTGACTTTATTTCCGACAATGGGACCTTTTCCGCATATGTCACATCTTCGTGCCATAATCATCCTCTATTCATCTAATCCGTTTCCAATTTTCAGAACATTTATTATACAAAAAATTAATTAAAAAAGCAACAGTTTCGTATAAATCTCTTGTTCTATTTTTATTTTGGGTAAACCGGGAGAAAACCGGGCACGATAACTGGTGCCTTTTTATACAAGAAAAACCTTGCACACTCCATTTTTAAATAATACATTTTATAACTTTGAAACTTTGTAATACACATCTTGCGGGGAAATCACTCCTCGCACCCATGGCAGGCGTGGCCGACAGCACTTTCAGACTGATTTGTAAAAAATGGGGCGCTTCGTTTGTTTTTACGGAACTGATCAGTGCCAACGCCCTGGTCAGGAACAGTGAGAAAACGTTCCGCCTCATGAAGTTTCAAAAAAAAGAACGCCCCATTGCCATACAGCTTTTCGGAAACAACCCCGAAATCCTGGCCGAAGCCGCACGCATTGCCGAAACGCTGAAACCCGAATGGATCGATCTCAATTTTGGCTGTCCTGCCAAACGCGTCGTTAAAAATGGAGCCGGATCGGCCCTTTTAAACGATCTGCATGGATTAGAAGCAATCGTCCGCGCGGTGAGAAAATCGATTTCTCTTCCGGTTTCGGCAAAGATCCGAAGCGGCTGGGACAGCAAACACATCGTCGCCGTGGAAGCGGCTAAAATCATCGAAGCCGAAGGAGCCTGCGCTGTGACGGTCCACGGACGCACCCGGCAGATGGGGTTCAGATGCCAGGCGGACTGGACCGTCATCCGGGATGTCAAAGACGCGGTTTCTATCCCCGTCATTGGAAACGGGGACATTCTCTCTGCCGAAGACGGCAAGCGGATGATCGATGAAACAGGCTGTGATTTCGTTATGATCGGAAGAGGCGCTTACGGGCGCCCGTGGATATTCCGTCAGTTCGAACATTTCATGGAAACAGGAAAACTGATTCCGGAACCTTCGTTTTCCGAACGGATCGATCACTGCATCAAACATTACAGGCTGGCGCTTAAAATAATCGATCAGGAACGCTGTGTCAAGGAAATGCGCAAGCACATCGGCTGGTATTTGAAAGGCATGCCCGGCTGCGCACAGGTCAAGCAGGAAGTTTTCAGGATGACGGATCCGAAAGCAGTCCTCCGGCGCGTCCGCAAGTTTCAGAAACAATTGAATGAATCTGCGGACCAAGACAAGTCCGAAATATGATTAACATCGTTCCATTTTTTTCGTATACTGTACTCGTAACCCAGAATAAAAGTGGATTCCCGCTCAAAAGACTGCGGGAATGACAGAGGGTGGGCGTCATTCCTGAAACTTGTCCCGGACTTGATCCGGGATCTTATCAGGAATCCAGGAGCGGAGGTTACAAAATCAAGTATTTTTAGATATTGATCTTAATTATAAACAACGGGTTATTCGTATATTTCCTGTACTTTTATAATCGACATTCGATGCTCAATGCATCATGCAGAATTTTAAAACCAAGGAGACAGCCATGAAACGAATCTGTTTGACCATTTCTTTTTTCCTGATTTTAATCGGATCGGTTTCCGGCCAATGGGCCGGTTACGCGACCGATAACAGCGAACTGGACGGCGGAATCGGCATGACCTGGATCAACGACCAGACCTACTACGCCATCAGTTTTCAGCCGGACATCAGCATCGGCAAATTGGGTTTCGGACTCGGCCTCAATCTGCTTTACAACACAAAGACCGGGAAAATCCGGAGCCAAGACTGGGATTCGAATTACGACTATGCACGGATCATCCGCTATATCCGATACGGCCACAAGGGGGATAGATTCTACGCGCGCATCGGCGCACTGGACGCAGCCCGCCTCGGCCATGGATTCATTCTCAACTACTACAACAATCAAGTCAATTACGATGAGCGGAAAATCGGCCTGACGGTGGATATCGATTTCGGAAAATACGGTTTCGAATCGTTAACCAGCAACCTGGGCCGTCTTGAGTTGATCGGTGGAAGGGGATATTACCGGCCGCTTTATACCAGTTCCATTCCTGTCTTGCGGAACCTGGGTTTCGGAGCGAGTCTGGTCACGGATCAGGATCCTGATTCACGAAAGAGCACGAATGAGAAAACCACAATTCTGGGAGTGGATGTCGAACTCCCGTTGATCAAATCAAGTATGCTGCAGATGATTCTCTACGCGGATCACGCGCACATTGCCAGCTACGGAAGCGGCCAGGCCGTCGGCCTCGGTACGGATTTCAGCGCGCTGTTCGGTCTTCTCAATCTTTCGGTGAACATTGAAAAGCGTTATCTCGGGAAAGAGTTTATCGGCTCCTATTACGGCCCGTTTTACGAAATCCTGAGATACACCACCATCAGCGAACTGGCCGATTTTTACGAATCCCTCGGCGGAGACTGGAAAAGCATTCCTGAAGAATACCTGCCGATTACCGATGACATCCGCGTCACGCAGGAAGTCCTTCTGCCCATGATGAACCAGAAGCGCCAGGGATGGTATGCAGGACTTTATGTCGATTTGATTCATATCGTGCAGGCACAGGGGTCGTTCGAGATGATGGACAATGCGGACAACAGCGGCATTCTTCACGTCGGCGCGGGACTTTCCCAGTCGATCCCCCTCATTGATGTAGACGCCTCGTACGATAAACGCGGCATCGGCACATTCAGGGACATCCGCACACTCGACTACCGCTCCGTGGCCCGCGTTGGTATCGGATATAAACTTAAGCCCTACCTTTTGCTTTATCTGGATTATATCTGGAACTTCGTCTGGGATGAAGAAAATCAAAATTACAAACCCCAGGAACGCTTTCAGCCGCGGCTGGCATTCCGATACAGTTTTTAAAACCTTGATTATTAAACGCTCTGGATTTAAAAATTCAGAGCGTTTTTCTTTTTACCTTTTTAAAATTTTACTTGATAATCATTTATAATTTTTATATTTTCATAGAAATTCTGCATCCAGAATTCTGCCGTTTAAAAATTTCAAATCAACCGACATGAAATCATGGAAACGATTTTAAAAACAATTTCATTTCATATTGTCGGGTGTCCCGTATGAGTGACCTGAATGTGTAACCTAATCAAACAATCAACGTGTGGCACGACTGAAGGATTGGATGTGATTGATCAGGGCACCCGCGCGCGAAAGACCTCTCGCTATCCCGATTATGCTGTATAAATGGAGAAACAATGAAGAAAGTTATTTCAACCTTAATCATTATTGTATGTATCAATTCAATTGACAACCTATACTCTAAAAATAATCGTAAATGCAATCTCAACATGACATAAGGAGTTGGTTATGTGTCCTTCCTTCACACATCGTATCATCAAAGTCCTGGCGATAGCATGTATTTTCAGTCAATGTGCCAAAAAGTCGACCGAACCGGATCAAGTTGAATTGACCGACGGGTGACCTGGATGTGTGGCACGGCCTTTTGGCCGTGTTCATAAAAAACAAAATCTCAAACAGTGATTAAAAATCAACTTGACAACAGGAAAAAACTCAAGCATTATAATATTCCCAATCATGCCCATGAATTGACATTTTCATGTTATCGCAGAATGGATTATTTGAATGATCCTGTAATTTGTAAAATCTTTATTGAGGAACTTGGAAAAGCAAAAGAAAAATTGCATTTTAAAATATGGGCATACGTATTAATGTCCAATCATGTCCATTTATTATTATTTCCTGAAAATGAATTCTATAATATTTCAAACATCCTTCAACATATGAAAGGAAAGACTTCATCAAGGTATCGTCAATATATTCTTAATTATGCTCCAGACCGATTTGATTTGTTTTGTGTGAAATCGAAAGGGAAAAAAGTTTTTCGAATCTGGCAGACTGGTGGAGGCTTTGACAGAAACCTTTGGAGTGCAAAAGCAATTCACTATTCAATTAATTATATTGAAGGGAATCCAGTTCGCGCAGGGCTGGCAGAAACTTCTGAGGAATGGATGTGGTCATCTGCATGGGCAAGATTAATGAAACCAGGATTCGTTTCAGATTATTATGATATACCTGTTTTAATGAAATGATATTTTTCATATTTTGTATCAATATTTTTAATTATCAGCACGGCCAAAAGGCCGTGCCACACGATTGAAGGATTGGATGTGATTAATAAGGGCACCCGGCGTCGGGTGTCCCGGATGTGTGATTTCACATTGCCTAAAGACAATGCTACACGACATATAGGAGGAGCATTCATTGTCATGACCACCCGTCGGAGGACGTTGGAACAGGGGGAAAAAATTATGGGAAATACCTTATAAAGAAGTACAAGCACTCGGCTTGGAAAACAGGGTGGTTACCTGAAAAATGTCTGATATAAGAAACATTGTAAAAACAAATTGTTTCTGTATACAGAAATATAGATGTTTCTCACTAAAAAATATATGTCTGTATACAGAAACTTATTTCTTATATAAGAAATAATTCGTAAAATGAGGATTGGTAGATAATACTAGGTTATACGGTAAAAACATGAACCTTGAGAGTATAAATAAAATTATTGAAGCCCAATTTAATAATTTTCATTCATCAAGAAAACAGTTTGAAGATATTGTTACATGGGTTGAAAGATTAAAAGGCATCATATCAATTCATAATATTCATGATTTGGTTGATCCTATTGAGTACAGCGAATTGTTACATATCGCTGGAAATGCTTTTGTAATTTCAATTATTTTGGCAATGGAAAAACACTATTTGTTTGCATTAGGAGCTTCTCGAGTAGGCATTGAAGCAATTATAAATATGGCCATCATTGAATCAAACCATGAAAAACATTTAAATGTCTGGAAGAGATACAACGAATATAATCAAGATTCAGAAGAATGGAAATCTATCTATAACGATTATAATAAAGTATTCTTAAAGGATAAGAAGAAACATGATTACTCAAGGTTCATTGATGATGATGATAAAAAATACATAATTGACAGATGGGAATTTCTTTCAAATTATGGAAGCCATCCAAGTATGATGCATTCTGTTTTTTCAACACGTTTTTCAAATAATGAATCAGGTTTAAGTATGACCTACGGATTATTTGATGATGACCCTAAAAATGTTTTTGGAGGCGGTAAAATAGTTTTATTTCTTATTGATATATATTTTGTTTTATCAAAGATTTACTCTAAAATATTTAAGATTCACAATATTGACCTTATTTATTCATACGATCGTATAAACAAATTATATTTCGAATGGATTGAATTCAGGGACAACAAATTAAATGAATTTAAATATAATGAAAACAGAAACGTATAACACAAAAATGCAGTGGATTGAAAACAGCGGCTTTTCTTGGTATTTGAAAGTATGTTGGAATCAATAGTGTTCTTTAGAGTCTCGGTTTGTTTCCAACCACTGATTTAATCGTTATACGGCCAGGTATTGGTGCTTTAATGGCTTTAAACTCGCAAAGAAAAAAATCTATTAAATTCATAA
>CAZTZL010000010.1:33398-60400 GCA_964617625.1 uncultured bacterium | reverse complement strand
GGGATCAAATACGGGAATTTCCACATGAGGAATCAAATTCTCGTACCAGGCGATTTTATTGTCATATCTCGAAGCTGAAAGCACATCACTATCTCCATCTCCGTCCAAGTCTTCTGCATAAACACAAATTGCCCCAATTGCTGAGGAAGCAATCACTTTCTGATCACTGAAAGTATCTTGTCCATCTATATTCTCATACCATGCAATTTTGTTGTCATTGAATGAAGCCGAAAGTACATCCATATCCCCGTCTGCATCTAAATCTGATGTATAAACTGAAATGGCGGTAATTGCTTTGATAGTAATTACCCGCTGCTGTCCAAATGTACCCTTACCATCCATATTCTCATACCAGGCAATTTTATTATCGGACATTGAAGCTGAAAGCACATCCATATCTCCATCCTCGTCTAAATCCGCTGCAAAAACACATCTCCCTCCCTTCGCTAAATTAGTTATAACTTTCTGAGCACCAAAAGTGCCTTGACCATCTGTATTCTCACACCAAGCAATCCCATCAAAAGTACGTATCGGGAAAAGTACATCCATGTCCCCATCCCCATCCAAATCTGATGCATAAACACATTCCGGCCCTGATCCTAATGTGGCAATTATTCTTTGTCGACCAAACGTTCCCATACCATCCAGGTTCTCATACCAGGCAATTTTCCGGTCGCCAAACGAGGCTGATAGTACGTCTATATCTTTATCTCCATCAATATCTGTGGCATATACAGACAATGCTACTGATGCGGTAGTACATATTATTCTTTGAGGTCCGAAATTCCCATAACCAGCCATATTTTCATACCACGCAATTTTATGGTCACCTGATGAAGCTGAAAGCACATCCACATCTCCATCCCCGTCAAGATCTATTGCATATACGGAACGTGCCTCATCCGCTGCAGTGCTTATTATCTGTTGATTACCAAATGTTCCATGACCATCAACATTTTCATACCAGGCAATCTTATCATCCCCGACTGAAGCCGAAAGCACGTCGATATCTCCATCACCATCCAAATCTATGGCATAAACAGAATAAGCCTGATCAATTTCGGCACATGCAATAATTTTCTGATCACTGAAAGAAACCTGAGCGAAAGAAGAGACGCAGAAAAACAAAACAACCGCTATTGGAAATACAGACAAAATTATTCTGAACTTCATTTTACCCCCAATCTACATAATAATCTGATCACCCCATAACAATTCCAAAAAAAGTCGCCAGGGCATAATATGAATATTCCCGACCAATCGTTCCTCTTTTTCATTGCATATAAGGATCGCTCTTTTAGGTTTGTTGTCTTCTACAAAAATTTTCAATCCGGATAAATCTCTGTTGTCAATTCGATTTGATCCTTTTACCTCAATGGCAACTTCTCCTTCTCCCAATATAAAATCAACTTCCATCCCGGACTTGGTTCTCCAAAAATGAATGTCATAATCCAGCTCTTTGTAAGACCGGTGAGCAATCATTTCCATAAAAATGAAATGTTCAAACGCCCTTCCAAAATCGACGCCGCGTTCTTCCGTAATCTGCCGATGGGTAATCATACTGGCAATCCCGACATCGAACAAATAAAATTTTGAAGATTTACTGATGACCTGCCTCGACTGTCTTTTTTTATAAGGTGGAACCATCGTCCCCAATAAAGTATCTACCAGTATCTGATAGTATTCTCTAACGGTTTTCGAATCGATACCGCACTCTCTGGCAATATTGGAATAATTGGTCTGTTCACCATGAGAATATCCCATCGCATCAAAAAACCTTGAGAAGGCTGGTAAATTTCGTATTAATCCTTCCTGAAACACTTCTTCTTTCAAATAATCTTGCACGTAAGCACGCAAACTCTTTTGATAATGATGATCCTGTAAATAATGGGCAGGAATCAAGCCCTGATTCAAAGCCCTGAGTAAATTAAAATTTTGAATCTCCAGAGTTATAAAAGGGAATAAATGAAAGCGCCATGCACGACCGCCCAATAAATTTGCCTGACCCCTTTTCAACTTCCTTGCACTCGATCCACATAAGATGAATTGAAAATTTTTATTTTCAATCAACCAATGCACTTCATCCAATATTTTTGGTATTTTTTGTACTTCATCCAGAATGACAGGGTGACTTAAAATCTGTTCATCTTTGACAAGTAATTGCTCACGCAGCAAGGAAGGTCTTTTAGAAAACTCAAAAAATAGATCTGTTTTTAAAAAGTCATAAATGAAGCTTTGAGGAAATCGCTGCTTTAAATATGTCGATTTGCCCGTTTTTCTTGCACCCCAAAGAAAAGCGGATTGTTTTTTGGGCAAATCGATTTTAAGTACTCTTTGAATATATTGCATTTGAGGAGCATCCTCCGAAATAGTTTAACTATTTTGGAGTATAGTGCATTTTTATCTTAAAATCAAGAGAAAATTAAAAAAATCTCGATGCATTTAAAAATAATCAGGCAATGCCCCAACAGCGACCAATCTCCTGCTCTTTACTCAGCCTCCAAGTCCTTAATCCCCAACCGCCAACCGCTTCACCACCCTGCCCTCCCAAACCAGTTTCTTCTCCTCTTTTAACCTTAACAATAATCTCGATAACGTCTCCGGTGTGGTCCCAATTGCAGCGGCAATATCTTTTTTCGAGAGATTGATTTTGATCTCTTTTCGATCCCCGTACTGTTCTTTCAGAAAACGGAACAACCGGGTTTCCACATCTGAAGATGACAATATTTGCACCTGTTCGGTCAAATAACGCAGCTTTCCCATGAGATTGGCTAAAAAGTCCGACCGGAAACAACTGTTTTCAAGCAGACAGTGAAACTGGGCTTTGGGAAGCATATAGACCAGACTGGGTTCCAGAGCCAGGGCCGAAACCGGATAGCGGTCCATCTCGAAAAGAATCGCTTCTGCAAACAATTCGCCGGGCCTGATAACTTTAATCACGACCTCCTGCCCCACTTCAGATGTCTTGAAAAGCTGAATCGATCCGCGGATGCAGAGATAAAGTGCATGGGCTTTGTCTCCCTCAATAAAAAGAAGTTCCCTTTTCTTGAGACTTTTTTGAAGACAAATTTCGGCAAGCCGTTTTCTGTTAGCAGAATTGAGAGTCTTGAAAAAATCGGATTGGGATAAAATGACTGCCGGTTCGAGAGTCATATCCCAAAAATACAAAATTCTTGATCTAAATCAAGGAATTTCTATTTTCAATTAAATATATTTTAAAGTGAAAACTGTATAACACCAATAAAAATGGAGCAACACCGATGAAAAGAGAGATTATCAGGATAGACGAAGACAAATGCACGGGCTGCGGAGCGTGCATACCCGGCTGCCCGGAAGGAGCACTTCAAATCATTGATGGCAAGGCGAGACTGATCAGCGATCTCTTCTGCGACGGTCTGGGCGCTTGCATCGGGGAATGTCCGGAAGGCGCCATCACAATTGAGAAAAGAGAAGCAGAACCTTACGACGAAAAAAAGGTTATGGAAAACATTATTAAGCAGGGGCCCAATACAATCAAGGCCCATCTGGCGCATTTAAAAGAACACAACGAAAAGAAACTGCTCGATGAAGCCATGATGGTATTAAAAGAAAATAAAATTCCGATACCAGAAGGAATAGAGACTACATCCCGCGCAAACTCACCCGTGCCATGCGGATGTCCCGGCAGTCAAACCATGCAGTTCGGGAATCAGGAATCCAACGAACAGACAAGAGACATCTCCTCCCAACTCAGGCAATGGCCGGTTCAGCTGCATCTCGTTTCTCCACTGGCGCCTTATTATGAGGGAGCTGACGTGGTTCTCGCAGCCGACTGCACGGCCTATGCTCTGGGTGATTTCCATCAGCGTTTCATGAAGGGGAAAGCCCTGGCCATTGCCTGTCCCAAACTGGATGAGGGCCAGGAAATCTATACTGCCAAATTAAAAGCCTTGATCGATGATGCCAAAATCAATACATTAACAATCGTGATTATGGAAGTCCCCTGCTGCGGCGGGTTGGTTCAACTGGCCAGACAGGCCGCAGAAAACTCGAAACGAAACGTTCCGATTAAAAAAGTGGTGGTCGGAATCAAGGGACAGATACTCCAGGAAGAATGGATTTAAAAACAAATAGAATAATAGGGAACTTTATGATTATATTAACTGTTCACTTTTAATAACCAATTGGGAGAAAGCGATGAAAGAAAAAGTTAAAAAAGCACTCGAGCAAATACGGCCCTATCTGCAGGCAGATGGTGGCGATCTTGAATTGGTCGATGTGACAGATGAAGGTGTCGTCAAACTGAGATTGAAGGGAGCCTGCTGCGGCTGCCCCATGTCACAGATCACACTGAGTCAGGGTGTGGGAAAAGAACTCATGAAAATGGTCCCGGAAGTGAAAAGCGTTGAGGCCGTACGTTAAATTACAAAACTTCTGCATTTATTGATCTGATAAAAATGGTTCACCGGTCGATAAAAGGGGATAATCAAATTGTAAAAACGATATAGTAAGTCATGAGAACAAAAATCACATTTTTTGATGCCAAGCCTTACGACCGTGAATTCTTTGAAACCGCTAACAATAAATTCGGTTTTCAGATCAAATATTACCCAAGCCATTTGACCATCGATAATGTTGCATTAACACAGGATTCCGATGCGATTTGTATTTTTGTTAATGACATGCTCAAAAGGGAAATTATTAACAGCCTCCACCGGAATCAAATTAAATTAATCGCACTCCGTTCCGCCGGATACAATAATGTTGACTTGAAAGCCGCATTCGGTAAAATCCACGTGGTCCGGGTTCCCGCTTATTCACCGCAGGCAGTGGCAGAACATGCGGTCGCACTGATGCTTTCACTGAATCGTAAAACCCATCGGGCGTATTACCGCGTCCGGGACAATAATTTTTCAATCAACGGATTCATCGGCTTCGATATGTACGGGAAAACTGCCGGCGTCATCGGCACCGGAAAAATCGGCCGGGCAGTCATTGATATTCTGAAGGGATTTGGGATGAATGTCCTGGCCAATGATCCCTATCCGGATGAAAACTACGCAAAAGAAAAACAGGTCAAATATGTGGATCTGGATACACTGTACGGTGCATCGGACATCATTACCCTGCACTGCCCCCTGACACCGAAAAACGTTCACATGATCAATATTGAAACGATTTCCAGAATGAAAGACAGTGTGATGATTATCAATACGGGCCGGGGAAAGTTAATCAATACGGTGGATTTGATCGAGGGCCTGAAAAGTAAAAAGGTCGGAGCCGCCGGACTGGATGTTTATGAAGAGGAGGACGAGTATTTCTTTGAAGATTTTTCTCATACGGCCATCGATGACGATGTTCTCGCGAGATTATTGACGTTCCCGAATGTCCTGATTACTTCCCATCAGGGATTCTTTACAAAAGAAGCGCTGACGAATATCGCCAACACAACGCTCGAGAATATCCGTCTCTTCTTTGACGAGAAAAAACTGCCCAATGAAATTTGCTACAAATGCGGTATTACAGAATGCAGAAGAAAAAAAGGGGAGAAATGTTTTTAAATTCTAAGTGGATAAATTATTACAGGAACTTATACTAATTTTTTCAACACTTCTTCGAATAGCATATAAGCCTCTTTTCCCCATAAACAGAACACGACCTTTTCCAGTTGTGTCTGACCCTTGATATATTCCAATACAGTAGACAACATGATCTTTGCGCATCGTTCTAACGGATAACCAAAAATGCCCGTGCTGATTGCCGGAAAAGCGATGGATTTCAGGTTCCGGTGTTCCGCCATTTGAAGGCTGTTGAGTGTGGCCTTTTTTAATTTTTCGTCCTCGTCTCCTTCGCCCATTCTCGGCCCCACGGCATGGATGATATATTTTGCAGGTAAATTGCCGCCGCTGGTAATGACGACGGAACCCACCGTCACTTCCCCTCCCCATGCTTTTACCCAGATATCACTCTCTTCCTGAATGGTATTCCCTCCTTTTCGGACAATAGTGCCTGCCACTCCACCGCCATGTTTGAGCCGGGAATTCGCAGCATTCACAATCACATCAACATCCATTTCCGTGATATCACCATCGACAATTTCAACATCCGTATTATGTACTTTCTTTTTGAGCATCTTCCTCTCCTGTTCATTGCTTTTCAAGCTTTTTCTTCCAGAGTTTGACAATTCCCCTTTCGGCGCCCATGACAATGAAAGCACAAAACACACCAATAACTGCTCCGCCCAGTACATCTGATGGATAGTGTACGCCCACATAGATGCGGGAGTACCCGACCAGAACAGCGATAGTCACAAATATCCAGGTATATTTTTTATATTGATACGAAAACCAGGTCGCAGCTGAAGCCATATTCGCGGCATGCGAGGAGGGAAAAGAAAAGGATATTTTAGTTCCAATCAAATATCTAGCCCCATCGATGAGAAAATCCGGATGGCAGGGACGGATACGCCCGATCAGCGGTTTGATCACTGCGCTGGAAAGCTGATCACTCAGTGTCACAATGACCAGACCGAGCAGAACAGCGATTCGTCCTTTTTTTCCTCCAAAAATCAACAGTCCGAGAATGATCAGTACAAACAGGATATTAAAATTATTCTTGTTGGTGATAAACGGCATGAACACATCAAAAACAGGATTGGCCGTATCGCGATTGATAAAAAGAAAAACAGCCTGGTCAATATTGTAAAGAAAATTTATCAAACCAAAATTCGATTCATTTATATAAACACAATCCGCTTGTGCCGTTTTTTCCCTGCCCGAAGCACAAGTACACCGTCGATTAATTGATCGGATGTCACCTCAAGAAACTCGTTAATGACTTTCTTTTCGTTGATAGACGCCCCACCCTGTTTGATCAGCCGTTTGGCTTCGCTGTTGCTGGCACAGAGACCGCCCTCCACAAAAAGCTTGGCCACCCAGATACCGTCTTCAAGTAATTGTTTCGGCAGTTCCACCGTCGGAAGCGCGCTTTCGAGATCCAACTGGATCTCGGTCACTTCGGAGGAAGTGCTGACCTTCCCGTCGGGATCACCCTGGCCGAATTGCTTTACGGCGGCAGTATAAGATTCCACTGCCGCATCCTTTCCGTGGGCAAGACGGGTCACTTCAAAAGCAAGTATTTCCTTGGCCCGGTTGACATTTTCTTTGGGCAATCTCTTGACCTCTTCCATCGGAAGAAATGTAAAAATTCCCAAATAATTTTCCACATCCCGGTCATCGATGTTCCGCCAGTATTGGTAAAATTCATAAGGGGATGTTTTTTTGCCGTCCAGCCAGATCGCATTCCCCGCGGATTTACCGAATTTTTCTCCGCCCGACGTCGTAATCAGCGGAAAGGTCATACCGTACACCTGCTTACCCAATTTCCGCCGTGTGAGATCGGAGCCGGCTACGATATTGCCCCACTGATCCTGCCCTCCCATCTGGATAAGACAATCGTAATCCTTTGCCAGAACGTAAAAATCATATGCCTGAAGCAACGTGTAATTGAACTCGATAAAGGACAATCCGGTCTCAAGACGGAGCCTGACACTCTCCGCCGTGAGCATACGGTTGATGCTGAAATGAACGCCGATATCTCTTAAAAATTCAATATAATTTAAAGGAAGAAGCCAATCGGCATTGTTTAACATTAAGGCCTTACCTTCCCTAAAATCAATGTAATGAGAAAACTGCTTTTTGATTCCCTCACCGAATGCATGGATTTCGTCGATGGACAACATCTGCCGCATCTCGGTTTTGCCGCTCGGATCACCAACCATGGTAGTGCCGCCGCCGAGCAAAGCAATGGGCCGATGCCCGCACCGCTGCATGTGTGCCAGTGCCATGATCGGCACGAGGCTGCCCACATGCAGGGAATCAGCCGTGGCGTCAAACCCGATGTAACAGGTGATTTTTTTGGATTTTAAAAGTTGATCGATCGAATCATCGTCTGTGGTTTGATAGATAAATCCCCTTTCCTTGAGGATTTGAAAAACATTGTCTTTCATACAAGCTCCTTCTCAGTGCTTTCTCCGAAATTCCCTTTCCATATCCCGGTTTGCATCCCGCTTGGCAATGTCGGCCCGGCGGTCATACTGTTTCTTCCCTCTGGCCAGGGCAAGCTCCACCTTGGCTTTTCCCTGCTTGAAATAGATCTTTAAAGGAATCAGCGTCAATCCCTTCTCTTCAACTTTGCCAGTCAGTTTACGAATCTCTTTTTTATGAAGCAAGAGCTTTCTCGGCCGGACCGGATCGTGATTGGCATATCCTCCCTTATCATAGGCGCTGATGTGAAACTCGTACAGAGTCACTTCACCGTTTTCGACACGCGCGTGGCTGTCCTTGAGATTCGCCTTGCCGACCCGGAGCGACTTGACTTCGGTTCCCTGAAGCACGATCCCCGCTTCCCACGTATCAAGAATCAGATAATCGTGTCTTGCCTTTCGGTTTTGTGTCACAATTTGAATGGACATAATCACTTCTTAATATATACTAAAAATTATTTCCTCTCCCTCGAGGGAGAGAGCCTGTCCCGGATTTATTCCGGGAATTAAGGAGAGGGTGTCCCCCTCCTCTTAATCTCCTTTCCCAAGGTGGAGGAGAAATATCATACAATTTCATATTCAATTTGATAAAACTTGACATTTTGAATTTTGATCATTAAATTTGATTCCCGCGCCGAAGTGGTGAAACTGGTAGACGCGCACGGTTCAGGGCCGTGTGAGCTTACGCTCATGTGGGTTCGAGTCCCACCTTCGGCACTCAAAGCTATCCAGAAACTGGATGGCTTTTTTTTATTATCCCCCTTATTGAAGGGGGATCCTCGACGTAGTCGAGGCAGGGGGATGTCAGTGTGCTTCATACCAGTTCTGCCCCATCCCGATATCCACTTTAATCGGAACGGATAGTTTCAACGCCTCTTCCATCTCTTTTCGAACCATATCGGACAATCGATCCGCTTCATCAATAGGAACTTCAAAAACCAGTTCATCGTGAATCTGAAGTATCATTTTCGCCAGCCACTTTTTGGATCTCAAATGCTTGGCGATCCTTATCATCGCAACCTTGATCATGTCCGCGGCCGTGCCCTGAATCGGCGTATTGATGGCCGTCCTTTCTCCGAATTCCCGGATGTTCCGGTTGTCGCTCTGCAGTTCCGGCAGATACCGCCGCCGGTTCAAAAGAGTGGTTACATATCCCTGCTTGTGCGCCAACCCGATGATCTGCGTAAAAAACTCATTCACTTTCGGATAACGGGCAAAATAGGCGCTGATAAAACTCTGTGCTTCTTCCAGAGATATCCCAAGCCGCTGGGACAAACCGAAAGCTCCCATGCCGTACATGATTCCAAAATTGATCGTTTTCGCCTGCCGCCTGTGTTCGGCCGTCACCTGTTCCTGAGAGATTCCGAAAATTTCCGCCGCTGTCCGACTGTGCACATCCTCCCCATTTCGGAAGGATTCAATCAGAGTCTGATCGCCTGAAATATGGGCCATGATTCTCAGCTCGATCTGGCTGTAATCTGCCGACAGAATCACCCAGCCTTTCTCGCCCGGAATGAACGCCCGTCGGATCTCCCTGCCCAAATCAGTTCGAATTGGGATGTTCTGCAAGTTGGGATCGCTCGTGGAAAGCCGGCCGGTTGCCGCGACGGTTTGATTGAATGAGGCGTGCACCCGTCCGGTTTTGGGATGGATGAGTTTCGGCAATGCATCCACATAGGTCGATTTCAGTTTCGTGAGCTGTCGGTAATCCAGCAGAATTTTGGGAAGCGGATGAATCACATACCTTTCCAGAGTGGCCACATCCGTGGCGTAACCGGTTTTGGTCCGCTTGGGCCGCTTGACACCCGCCAGTTCATGAACTTTCAATTTTTCAAAAAGGATCTTGCCTAATTGCTGCGTGGAATTAATATTGAACTCTTCTTTTGCTATTTTATAAATTTCCTGCTGCAGCTGATTTAACTGCGAAGCCATCTCTTTAGACATTTCGGAAAGAAGCTTCCTGTCCAGCGCGACGCCGTTTTCCTCCATTTCGATCAAAACATGCATGAGCGGCATTTCCACATCGTGAAAAAGCGGATCGAGTTTCGCTTCCTTCAGCTTGGGCTCGAGAACACCTCTCAACTGGAAAGTCACATCCGCGTCTTCACATCCGTACTCGGCCACCTTTTCGAGATCCACTTCCGCCATACTGATCTGGTTTTTTCCGACACCAATCAACGCCTTGGTCGGAATTTTTCGGATATTCAGATACTCAAGCGCAAGTGCGTCGATTCCGAACCGGCGCGATGTGGGATTGACGAGATAGGCGGCAATCATGGTATCAAAATCCACACCTTCCAAATCGATGCTGTGGCGGCGAAGCACAAGCAGATCATATTTAATATTCTGGCCGCATTTTCTGATTTTCGGATTTTTGAAAATCGGCTCCAGTTTCTTAAAAATAACCGACTGTACATTGCCGTCCCGATTTTCGAACAGGTCGCCGGACCGGTCTGTTTCAGGCAGCAGCATCGGGATATAAACCGCTTCTCCGGCCTTCCAGGAAAGGCACAAACCGACAATTTCAGCAGAAATAGGATCCAGAGAAGTGGTTTCCAGATCGATGGCAAACATGGATACTTTTGAAAGTTGTTTGGCCAATTGATCGATCTCTGCAATTTTACGGACGATCCTGTAATCTCGTTTTAATTCTTTTTCTTCCGTACCGAATAATTCCGGCAATTCCTGTAGAAACCGATTGAATTCCAGTTCCTGGAAAAGAGCTACAAGACGATCCCGATCCACAATCTTAAAAACGAGAACATCGGGATTAAATTCGACCGGTACATCCGTATGAATGGTGACCAGCTCTTTCGAGAGAAGCGCCTGGTCATGGTAAGTTTCCAGATTTTCACGAACTTTATTCCGATCAATTTCTTCCGTATGTGCAAGCACCTCTTGCATTGAACCGAATTTCGTGATCAGGTCCTGAGCTGTCTTGGGACCGATGCCGGGCACGCCGGGCACATTGTCTGAACTGTCTCCCATTAATCCCAAAAGATCGGTGACTTTATCCGGGACAACTCCCAATTTATCGACGACGCCTTCCGGACCGAGAAGCTCTCTTTCGCCTCCGCCCTTTTTTTGACTTGGAATGATCATTTTGATCCGTTCGGAAAGCAGCTGCATAAAATCCTTGTCGCCTGTGACGAGACAGGTCTCCAATCCTTCCTTTTCGGCTTGTTTCGCCAGTGTGCCGATCACATCGTCGGCTTCATAACCCTCAATTTCATAAATCGGAATATTGAACGCTTCGACCACATTCCGGATCACGGGAAGCTGTGCGGCCATCTCATCCGGCATTTTCTGGCGCGTGGCTTTATATTCCGGATAGACCTTGTGCCGAAACGTGGGCGCAGACGTGTCAAACACACAGGCAATGTGGGACGGTTTATCTTCCCTGAGAATCTGCATCAGTGTATTGGTAAAACCGAACACGCCGCCCGTATCGATGCCCTTGGAATTAATCAGCGGATTGCGGATAAAGGCAAAATAGGAACGGTAGGCGAGAGCGGTTCCGTCGATGAGAAACAACCGCGCGGATGAAACCGGTGAAGTTATCATCGGGTTTTCCTCTTTCCCCTCTTGAATTAACTTGCCTGACGAATCACGGGAACGATCAGCCTGTCCCCGGGGTGAAGGCGGTTCAAATCCTTTCCTGCATTGTATTGCATCAACAACCACAATGGAACATCGTCGTGGTGCTTGATCATCGTCCACAAGGTTTCCCCGCGCCGGACTGTATGGACTTTCGAACTCTCTACAGAATATTTCTCGAAGAAAGCACTCTGCATTTGTTGATGATAGGCCAGTCGTTTTTCTTCGAACGCTTTGGGATCGACATCTTGAAAAACGAGTTTTATTTCTTCTCCGATACGGATTTTCTGCCGGTAACGCAATCCGTTCAGTTTGCGCAGCATCCAGGTCGGAATCTCAAGCCAGTCCGCGAAATGTCCGAGCGTCTCTTCCGGGAGAACCTGAATCTTGTTTTTATCAGACACATGAAGATAATCGACCTTCAAAGGGAAAGGCATCTTTTGCCATATGGAACGTTCTTTTTCAATAATGGTTTCGGGTATCTCATTTAAAGAAAGGCTTTGCTCTACTTGCGTATTGTCTTTTCGTGTAATAACAGGAGACATCCACGCCAGAGTAAAAAGGGGCTCTTGTGCTGCGTCAGCTTCTGCAACAGCTCCCGGTATCTCAACCTCAACTTGTCCCTTTTTAATTTCCGATCCCTCCTGAACGGCCAATTGATTCTCTTCGAATCGTTCCCGTATCCTTTCAACAGCTCCAAGAACAGATGCCTTTTCGGGCAGATGAAGCACATACCCTTTGGGGATGGGCCGTATTCCTTTTAAAATCGCACGGTCAAGCGCCGGATTGAATTGCTGAATCTGTGTCTCTTTTACTCGAAATATCTGCGCCACTTCATCCACATTGAGTATGAAGGGAATTTTCACAATTTGAAATTTTTCAGGAAAATCATATTTAATCTTTCCAAAATAGGCTGTCGGATTTCGGGCAACCTGAACTGCTGCTAAGAATTCTGCATAAAAATTTTTAGATGCGAATCCAAAAGAGCGGCTGTGATGATATTGAATGATCTGATTCAAATCTTCGGAACCCGTTTTCCGAACCGCTCTTTTTATCCCCGACAGACCATGGTTGTATGCGGTAATCGCCAACGGCCAATTCCTGAGTTTTAAAAAATTCTCCATTAAAAGACGGGAGGCCGCATCGGTAGAAATATAGGGATCTTTTCTTTCATCATAAGCATGGTTGATATCCATAAACTGGCGTCCGGTAGAACGGGTAAATTGCCAAATGCCCACTGCTCCCGATTTCGATCGGGCATGACAGTTGAAAGAAGATTCCACGTGAACCAAATAGACCAATTCTTCGGGCAATCCCGCATTTCTAAAAATCCCCTTCATCCTGTCAAGATAACGGCCGGATCGTTCGATACCCGCTTTGAAGGCCTCCCTCATTCCTCCCTGAATACGAACACATCCGGCAGCCCTGATAAAAACTTTGGGCTTCGGGCTTTTCCCGAATAGCCGATAAATTCGAAGCGATTCACCCTCTAACTCGTCTTCACGATATCCCCGCAGGGACAGCGCTTTCAACAGGGAGATGATCCTATTTTTCTCCCCACGGAGAATTTCCATCTTTTCATCCCTGGAAAAATTCTCTCCGTGAGACAACTTTCTGTAATCAACGACGGAGTAGATTCGTTCGGGTTTATCCGCATCGAAAAAGACAACCTGATCAATCGAATACTGAGTAAACACGTTGACCCAGAATTGAACACGCAATTCCATACCTTCGGGAACAGGAAACGGGCCTACCTGTTTCGAACCAGCTACAGGAAGCGTCAGTAAAAAAACAAAAATGATATTCAAGAATATTTTCATTGTGCTTTCAAAACCATTTACTTCTTAAACTTGAAAAAAGTTCAATTACTTACCAAACTTTTATAAATCTCAATCTGTATGGGAAAAATACAAAATATCAAAATCTAAATGACAACTAAAATCCAAATCATAAAATTCAAACATAAAGTTGCCCTGACAAAAATACACTGCATATAAATTTATTCTTCTAATTATTATATTTCTCAGTGGCAATGATAATTCCTCAAATAAAACGTAAATTAGAATACGCCAATAAATATTTTTGACATTGGGTATTTGTACTTTGTTTGGATTTTGTATTTTTGCATTTTAAATTTTAAAAAGTATTATTCCTTTCATTTTTTTACAAAGATTTAGTTACTTATTTTCAAGAACTGCTTGTATAAATTGACGGCATTTATCCAATCCGAAAATCCCCACAATCCTTGGCAGTTCGGGGCCGTGAATCTGGCCGGTCAAAGCCACACGAATCGGCATCCAGAGCTGTTTCCCTTTAATGGCTGTATGGGTTTGAATATTCTTCATAACTTTTAAAAATATGTCACCGCTCCAGTCATTCAGGGAATCCGTTTCTTCAAGAAACGACGTGAACAGCCGAATGGCCTCCTTGTTTTGGAGAATTTCTCTGGCCTCCTGATTTTCAGGAGATGGTTCGGTTTGATAAAAAATCCGGGCCTTTTCTGCGAATTGATCGATCCGTTCTGCTTTATCCTGCAGTGCCGAAATTACAGGCACAATCTCATCGGCGGAAGCAACCGGGAAGCCGGCTTTCTCAAAATAGGGGAGTGCGATCTGACTGAGCTTTTCCGCACTGGCCTGCCGGATATATATGCCGTTCATCCAATCCAGTTTTTCAGTATCGAACACAGCAGCGGATTTCGAAATTCGTTTAAAATCGAATTCGCGGACAAGCCGGTCGACGGAAAGAATTTCCTCTCCGCTTTCAGAGGACCAGGAGAGCAGGGAGAGATAATTGACAAGAGCATCCGGCAAATAACCCGATTCCTGATACTGCGCCACCGAAGTAGCGCCGTGACGTTTCGAAAGTCGGGTGCGATCGTTTCCCAAAATCATCGGAATGTGGGCAAATACGGGGGGTGTCCAGTCCAAAGCATAATAGAGAAGCAGTTGTCTCGGCGTGTTTGAAATATGATCGTCTCCCCGGATTACATGGGAGATGGCCATGTGATGATCGTCCACCGCACAGGCAAAATTATACATTGGCATTCCATCGGGCCGCACAATAATGAAATCCCCGATATTCTCGCCTTGAAACACAATTTCCTCCCGGACCAGATCTGTAAAACGAATCTCCATTTGCTTGACGTGAAACCGGAAAGCCGGCTTTCTTCCCTCCGACTCGAATTTCTTTTTCTGATCTTCTGTCAGATGAAGACAGTGCCCGTCATAAACTGCCGACTCGCCTTTTTCAAGTTTTGCTTCTTTTCTCGCCTCCAGTTCTTCGGGCGTACAATAGCAAGGATAGACCTTATTTTCTTTCAGAAGCTTTCGGAGTGTTTGTTGATAGACCTCCCGCCTTTCTGATTGACGGTACGGACCGAATCGACCTTCCTTTTCCGGTCCTTCATCCCAGGACAACCCGAGCCATACAAGATCCTCTAAAATGGATCTTTCCGAAGATCCGGTAGAGCGTTCCACATCCGTATCTTCGATGCGCAGCACAAAAATACCCGAACTGTGTTTCGCAAAGAGCCAGTTCATGACGGCCGTCCTCGCATTGCCGATATGCAAATGTCCCGTCGGGCTGGGGGCAAACCGTGTACGCACCCGAGGATTTGCTTCGCTTTTGCTATTCACGTAACAACCGCGCTCTCAATAATTTTCTTCCCCAGAAAAAACAGATGACCAAAAAAAGGACAATGAAAACCGCTGTCTGATAATGACGAAGAATCAATGCCCAGTTCTCTCCGATCCAGACTCCCATTCCCATAATCAAACCATTCCATAAAAAACAGCTTAACAGGGACAGAACAAACACCTTGACCGTGTCCATATCGGCAATTCCCGCACCCAGGGAAACCACGCTTCTGAATCCCGAGAGAAACCGGTTGAATCCGATAATCCAGTATCCGTACCGGTACATCATCTTCTCTATCTGATTCAGGTGCATTTCCGAAAAAATCTTGCCGCTTCTCTTGAAAAAGAGATTCCGTCCCCAGCGCCTTCCAATCCAGAAGAGCAGCATAAAACCGGCCACACTGCCGGCAGTGGCGGCAATATAGGCCGGAACGAAATGCAGCTGGCCCTGTCCCACCAAAAAAGCACCCAGCACCACAAAAGTATCCCCGGGCAGAGGAGGAAAAATATTTTCAATAAAAGCACTAATAAGCAGAAACACATATCCCCAGACACCCTGAAGAGAATCGAAAAACGCTTCCAGCCCCTGCATCACACTCCTTTTTCATTCAGAAGTGCCACAGCATAAACAGCGACGGCTTCCCCCCGGCCTGTGGAGTCGAATTTTTCATGGGTCGTCGCTTTAACGGACACCTTTCCTTGATCAAGATGGAGCACCTGCGTAATTGTATCTGCCATCAATTTTTTGTGTTTGGATAATTTTGGGGCTTCCGCGATAATAACCGTATCTATATTAACGATAATATAACCAGCCTTACGCACCATTTCAGCAACCTGACACAAAAGATCGAGACTCAAGCAGTCTTTATATTTCGGATCAGTATCCGGGAAATGTTCTCCGATATCTCCCAAAGCCGCCGCTCCCAAAAGCGCATCCGAAACAGCATGACAGAGCACGTCGGCGTCGGAATGTCCGAGCAGGCCTTTTTCAAAAGGGACAGTGACTCCTCCTAAAATGAGAGGCCGCCCCGGGATGAGTGCGTGTATATCGTATCCAAATCCGATTCTCATCAATAACCTCTTTCTGAAAAGGCTTGCGCTATAATTAAATCCGCAGGAGAAGTAATCTTGATATTGGTTTCTTCCCCTTGAACGAGGCGGACGCGATGTCCCGCCTGTTCAACCAGCGCTGCATCGTCCGTGGAATAATAATTATTTTCAAAAGCACGGATATAACTTGCTTTCAACCATTCGGCTTTGAAAACCTGAGGGGTCTGAATCTCCCAGATATCATTCCGTGAAACGGTTTTTTCTACCCATCCGTCTTTCGCTTGTTTGATTGTATTTTTTTCCGGAATTGCCAGAATAGCCGCTCCAAAATTCTGTCCGGCATGGATGACTTCGCTTATTTTTTCAAGAGACACAAAAGGACGGACACTGTCGTGAATCACGACCCATTCCGTTTTCTCCGGAAGAACATCGAGCGCATGACGGATGGAGTCTTGCCGTTCAGCTCCACCGGCAATGACATTTACTGCTTTTTTTATTCCCCATTCCTTAATAAGGCCATCTGCCATATCGGTCTTCTCTTTCTCGACAACGAGAATGATTCCATTGACCGCGTGACACCGATCGAATTTTTCAAGAGTATAAATGAGTACGGGTTTATCGGCAATCTTTATATATTGTTTCGGTAAATCACCGCCGATCCTTTTCCCGGTCCCGGCTGCAGCAATAACAGCAATGACTTTTCTAAAATCATTGTTCACCAGATCACCTGTCTCAAAGGATCAGCATGGCATCCCCGTAAGAAAAGAAGCGATATTTCTCACGAATGGCTTTACGATACGCCTTAAAAATAAAATCTCTGCCGCCAAACGCACAAACCAGCATGAGAAGTGTTGAAGCAGGCATATGAAAATTGGTAAGAAGCATATTCACTACTTTAAAATGATAAGGGGCATAAATAAATTTGTCCGTCCACCCGTTGTCCGGCTTGATGTGCCCGTCCGTGGTGGCGACAGTTTCGAGAACACGGACTACCGTGGTTCCCGCCGCAACGATTCTTCCTCCCTTGTCGATGATATCGTTGATCTTCTTGGCGGACTCCTCGGACACTTCGAAATACTCCGAGTCCATTTTATGACGCGTCAGGTCCTCCACGATGATCGGCCGAAACGTACCTAATCCGACATGGAGAAGCACAGGCACGATGTGAACCCCCATATCACTGATCTTCTTAATCGTTTTTTTATCAAAATGCAGACTCGCTGTCGGGGCTGCAACCGCTCCTCTTTGATTGGCAAAAAGAGACTGGTACCGATCCTTATCCACATTCTCGGTTTCTCTCTTGATGTAGGGAGGCAGCGGAATCTTTCCGATTTTATCGATGATTTCGTTGAAATCCCCTTTATATGTAAAACGAACCACCCGCCCTCCGGAGACTGTGTTGTCTACAACCTCACAGGTAATCACACCACCGATATTGAGTTTGTTCCCAACGCGGACTTTCCTCGCCGGGCGGACCAGGACTTCCCAGAGATCTTTCTCCAACTCTCTCAGAAGGAAAATCTCCACCTCGGCATTGGTTTTGTCTTTAATACCAGTCAGCCTTGCAGGAAAAACCCGGGTCTCATTCACGACGAGACAATCTCCTTTTTTCAGGAATTTCAAAATATCCCGAAAGGGTCGGTCTTCGATTTTCTGGTCCTCACGGTAGAGTACCATCATTCGGGAATCTCCTCTTTTCCGGGTGGGGTATTGAGCAATTAATTTTTCAGGTACCGAATACTTAAAATCGGAAAGTTTCATTATATTTTTCCTTTATAATTAACACATTTCTTGAACAGCTTGAACTTCAGCTCAAAACAAACTCTCCTGAACTGAGCCGGGAAATGAAACATTTAAAGTCTGGTAAGCCAGCGATGTGGCTTCCCGGCCTCTGGGAGTCCGCTTGAGGAATCCTTCCTTGATCAGATAGGGTTCATAAATTTCTTCTATTGTCCCGCTTTCTTCACCTGCCGCAACTGCAAGGGTATTGATACCAACAGGACCGCCTGAAAATTTTTCGACAATAATGGACAGAATACGCTTGTCCATTTCATCCAATCCGTGATGATCCACATCCAGCCGTTCCAGCGCATTTACAGCCACTTCGCCGGTAATACGGCCGTCCCCTTCGACCTGAGCAAAGTCTCTTACTCTTCTGAGAAGACGGTTGGCCACTCTTGGTGTTCCTCTGGATCTTTTGGCAATTTCGAAAATCCCGTTTTCCTCCACTTCAACCTGTAGAAGTTTCGCGGATCGTAATAATATTTTAGAAAGCTCTTCCGGCTGATAGTAATCCAGCCGGCTGACGACGCCGAATCGGCTTCTCAGCGGTGAAGTCAGCAGACCGGCCCGCGTCGTCGCTCCCACAAGCGTAAAATGGGGCAAGTTGAGACTGATACTCCTGGCATGGGGCCCGCGATCAATGACAATATCCAGACGGAAGTTTTCCATACCGGGATAAAGGTATTCCTCGACCACTGTGTTCAACCGATGAATCTCGTCTATAAAAAGAACATCCCTGACCTGTAAATTGGTTAGAATTCCGGCAAGATCGCCTGCTCTTTCGAGTGCGGGTCCTGTCGTTGTTTTAATATCCGCTTCGAGTTCATTGGCCAAAATATGCGCCAGTGTGGTCTTTCCCAATCCCGGCGGGCCGTAAAACAGGACATGGTCCAGTGCTTCACCGCGTTCTCTTGCAGCCTGGATAAACACCTTCAAATTCGATACGATTTTCTTCTGTCCGACAAAATCATCGAACGAACTGGGACGCAGCGTCTGATCAAACGCTTTTTCATCTTCTGATGCTGCCGGATTTGTAATTCGCTCTTCAGTCATTGACTTGTTAACCGTAATGACAGATCTATATTTCCCTCAAAGTTAGCCGAAGGGCTTTTTCAAGGGTTAAATCTTCATTTCCTTTTAGTATTTTTTGGACTGCTTTCTGTGCCTGCGGACGTTTATATCCGAGTGAAACCAGTGCGAGAATGGTCTCTTCTCCAATCGATTCCGCAACAGAGCCGATTCCCACTTCATCCATACTGTCCACATCGCCAATTTTTTCGCGAAGTTCCAATACGAGTCTTTCTGCGGTCTTTTTCCCAACACCGGGTGCCGAAGTCAGCGCCACCAAATCCTGTCTTGCGATTGCCCTTTTAAAATCCGATGTTGAAATTCCGGAAAGAATCCCCTGGGCCACTCTGGGGCCGATACCGCTGACCGATATCAACAACTGAAAAAGGGACCTCTCTTCTTCTGTTGCGAATCCGAACAATTGGAGAATATCTTCCCTGACATGCAAATGGGTCAGTACATTAATATCCTCGCCCGGTTCACCAAACAATTTATAGCTTGAAAGCGGGATGGCTATTTTAAATCCGATCCCGTGGTTCTCAACAACAATATGAGTTGGTTTTTTAGAAATTAATTTGCCTTTGATCTGTTCTATCATAAATTCAAATATAATCCCGTTTTATAGCTAACAGTGTCTCAATCCGTAACAAAGCGCAACAGCCATCGCATCCGCCGCATCTTCTGACAGGTCGGCCACATCCAAATGAAACACATTGGCAACCATCCACTGAATCTGCCGCTTGGATGCATTTCCGTTTCCACAAACAGCCTGTTTGATTTCCCTGGGTGCATATTCGGAAACAGGGATTCCCTGATTAACACTGGCCAACAGGATGACGCCTCTGGCATGACCCAGCCGCAGGGTCGTTTTCGCATTTTGACTGACATACACTTCTTCAATCGCCACAACCTGGGGATTGGTTTGTTTTACGAGATTTGTGATATCCTGGTAAATTTGCTGCAACTGTATTGGGAAAGCGTTTTTTTTATTAACCCGAATGACACCGCAATCGACTGCTCTGGGTTTATCATTCTGAAATTCGAGGAGGCCATATCCGATCAGGGTTGTTCCAGGATCAATTCCAAGTATCAAACTCCCCACACTATTCCTTTAATTCTTTTTCATCAATATCAAAATTTGAATAAACCTGTTGTACATCATCCAACTCTTCCAGAGCTTCCAATAACTTGACAACCTGTTCAGCATGTGCCCCTTCGACTTTAACCGATGTTTTTGGAATCATAGTGATTTCCTCGGAAACAATGGGAATGTGGGCATCTATAAATTTTTCTTTGACTTTGATAAAACTTTCCGGTAAAGTGACCACTTCATAAACATCATCTTCAACCGTAATGTCTGCTGCTCCGGCATCGATTGCAATATCCATAAGCTTTTCTTCTTCACAATCCTGACGATTCACTGCAATGAGGCCTTTCTTTTCAAAAATCCAGGAAACACAACCCGCTTCACCCAAATTCCCCTGATACTTGGTCAATAAATGCCTGACTTCCGATGTTGTCCGGTTTGTGTTGTCTGTTAACGTATCGATCATAACGGCAACGCCTCTCGGTCCATAACCTTCGTAGGTTTTTTCTTCATAAACCACACCCGGAAGCTCGCCTGTTCCTTTTTTGATTGCCCGATCAATGTTCACCTGCGGCATATTCGCCGCTTTTGCCGCTATTAAAGCTGTTCGCAACCGCGCATTGCTGTTCTCGTCTCCTCCGCCAAAACGCGCGGATGTGGTAATTTCACGGATTAATTTGGTAAAAATTTTACCTCGTTCGGTATCCGCTTTCTCTTTTTTCCGTTTTATTGTGCTCCACTTCGAATGTCCTGACACATTCCCTCCTCGTGCCTTAACTGCCTATAAATTTAAGCATTTTTTTCTTTTTTTCCAAATCGAAAATTTGCTCTCAATAAGACAAAAAAGCGATACACCCATCCAAAGCATACCGCCATCGAAATCTTATATTTTCAAAGAAAATTCTATCCGAAACGTAAAAATTTCAGGATTCCATTACAGGTTTGATGTCTCGTCTTTTAATTGATATACTTTGGAAGGCACAATCCATGCATCCCGAAATCCATTCCTGAATGCTTCTTTTTTGAGTTCTTCAGCTTCTTTCCTGGTTGCACAATCTCCAATGCGCAGCTTGTAATGCGGCGCCTCGAAAACCAGATAAACTCCCGACTGGAATTTAAAAATAGCTTTTTTCTTTGCATCTCTGGCCTGGTTCTCATCAGCAGTGGCCAAAAGCTGCACTCGAAATCCCTGGATCATTCCTCCCTCATGAATTGCAAGATCTTCAGACGGAGCCTGCTTCGCAATATCTTCTCTGTCTTCCTCATTGATCGGAGATTCCTCCCTTGGACTCACCACAATATCTTCTTCGTCAAGCGTCAACGGATCGAAATCTTCGACATATTCTTTTCCCTTGGAAGATTTTCCTTCCGGTTTAGGCTCAGATTTCCAGCCAAATTGAGAAGTCGAGCAAGAAGTGATAAAAAAGAGCAATAAAACAAGACAACATATTCTGTAATACATATACCATTACCCTGATTTAAATGATTCATAGATACATAAGAATATATAAAATATAACATTCCGGTTCAAGTGGTTTTTTAATCTAAAAACCAAAATTCCGAGTTTCGTAAATATAAGTTGACAATTTAAATTTTTGTATTATATTTATATATTAATTACACGGATAAATATAGATGACCTTTATAAGGGAGGTGATAGTTCAAGCTCTCGCCAATACTTTAAATATAATTTATATGTTTTCCCATTTAATAAATATCTAAACATAGGGAGGGGAAAATGACCCGTAAATCATCTGTTATAATTACACTATTCGTTTTTACACTGATTGCAGCCACAAGTCTCTTTGCAAGTAACGGCACACAAATCGGTACAGTCGGAGCGAGGTCAACAGCCATGGGAAGCTGTTTCCGTGGACTCGCTGATGACTGGAGCGCAGTCTATTACAATCCGGCAGGATTGACACAGCTTGAAGGATTGACCATCGGAGTATCCAATGGTTTTATCATGCCGAGAGGAAGTTATACTCCGTTTACTTATCCAAACGATCTTACCATACCAAGTTTGCCGTTCAATGGCATGTATTCATGGCAGGAAAGAGATCTCACTGCAAAAACATTTTTGGTTCCTTCTTTATCCATTTTTTATAAATTTGCGGACAGGTATACCGTTGGAGTCGGTGTTTATGCCCCATTTGGTTTGGGCGCCGAATTCGATATTTTCAGGGAACCCGCCGGTTATAGAAACGGAACTTTCAATTCGGACAGTTTGAGATTTTATCCGGCTGTAAAAGCAATATCAAAAGACAAAGAAACCTACAGTGACCATCAGGTCATTAATATCCAGCCCACTTTCGCAATGCAGGTGACTGAAAAACTATCTGTGGGTCTGGGTGTAAGCTACATTTCGGGAAGTATGGCTATTGATCAATTGAAACTTCCACTTAATCCACTGGTTTCTGTTTGGGCGGACCCCAACTATGCAGCACTTACAGGCGGACTCGGAGCACTGAACGAGGATCAAAGCCATCTCATCGTTGAAAACAATCTTGACGGGGACGGATCTGCATATGGTGTGAATTTCGGAATCCATTATCAATTTTCCGATAAACTTTCAGCCGGTATTTCTGCCCGTTACTGCACCGATTTAAAACTGGAAGGCACCATGGAGCAAACTCAGGCGTTGCCGGGTGATTCCCTCAAATTCCAGGCTTTAAGTGCCATGCTTCAGAATCCTGCC
Source organism: uncultured bacterium (assembly GCA_964617625.1). Lineage (GTDB taxonomy): Bacteria > Zhuqueibacterota > QNDG01 > QNDG01 > DSAB01 > CAZTZL01. The sequence goes on along the minus strand of CAZTZL010000010.1, from coordinate 37,457 downwards.
TACGCACCGTACGCAGCATTGCTTCAGCAGGCTCAAGCACTCTTTTCCGGCCAAAACATAACCGAAGAATACGATGTCAAAGCCGACCTGCCGCTACCGATGACTATCGGCGGAGGGATTGCCTACAAACCCAGCCCGAAACTCACATTGACCGCGGATGTCTCATTTACCAACTGGGCGAGCTGGGATGAGATTATTGTCGAAAAAACCGCTACCGGTGAACAGGATACAATGAAAGAAGATTGGAAAAATACGATCGAAATGGGCTTAGGTGTTGAATACCTGGCCATGGAAGGCGAATCAAGCAATCTGTATATCCGGGGTGGATTCTATACGGTTGGATCCCCTTCTCCGGATGCAACCATGAATCCAACAATCCTCGATCCGAATACACGTTACGTGATTACCGGCGGACTGGGACTGGGTCTGGGCAAAGTCAATCTGGATCTGGCTGTAGAATATGTTCTGTTCCCTGAAAAGGTCATCCAAGATGATGAATACGTTTTTAACAAAACGCATTACTATGCTGAAAATTATGCCGGTATCTACAATTTGAAATCCTGGGTCATTACACTGGGAGCTTCAATCGGATTATAAATTCACCCGATATTAAAATTTATAATAAAAAAGCCAGGGCTGAATTGTCCTGGCTTTTTTATTTTTCAGTAAGATAAAATTTTCTTTTTTATCTCAGTAAAATCATTTTCTTTTCACTGACGAAACCGTTCACATCGATGCCGAAAAAATACATCCCCGACGCCACATATTTTCCGTTGTGATCTTTTCCATCCCAAACGATTTGATGATAACCAGCTTGCATTTTCTCACTAATAAGAGTCCGAACACATCGTCCGCAAATATCATACACCAAAAGATGAACCGTGCCCGGTTTTGGTAATTGATATCGGATTAATGTTTCCGGATTGAATGGATTGGGATAATTCTGGGATAAACCATATGCTTTAGGCAGATTATCTTCATTCGTTTCAGCACTGCTGGAAACAATGCTTATTTGAAAATCACGATCGCATTGGACACCGTCATCAAGAGGAGGCCTGGCATCTTTTGCGATAACACGCCACCAATATGATCCGGTAACCGGTGTATTGATGATAAGTGAAGTATCTCTTCTTGATTCGATGACCACAACGGGATTCAAAAATTGTTTGTCCTTGCATAGATAGAAATTATAGGAAATCGAATCGTTTAAATCGACGTTTTCGGAAGATTCCCAGATAAATTCAATCGACCATTCTCCGACAGAATAATCGGTGCTGTCCGGCGGGGACAATAATTTAAACGGACCAGGAGGATCATCCTGGGACAGAACGGTTACTTTAAATGTATCGACATCGAACAATTCATAAGGATCCGAAACTTTTAGAATAACATTTTCAACTCCCCACCAGTTCAAGGCAGGAACAATTCTGTATTTTTGAGCAAGCGTATCCACCTCTCCATGAATATGCGGAGCACCTTCAAAACTGAAATTCAACAGTTTAAGCGGATCGCTCGGATCACTGACGTACCCGCTCAGCCACTCGAAAGAACGCTCAAATACTTCATCTTCCATGAGTATGATGTCCGGTAAATTTTCAACAACAGGAGGACGTTGTGGTGTATAAAAATTTGCAGTCAGCTCCATTGGGCCGTTAACAACAACCTGAATTGAAGAATTTTTACTAATCACATCACCGCTCCATCCAGTAAAAGTATAAATCGGATCGGAAGAGGATGCCGTTAATTGAACCTGGGTTCCCAAATTGTACCACGGCCCCGGAGGCGTTTTTTGAATCTGAACGACCGAAACATGAGACGGTGTATATCCGGTTTGAAGCGAAAATTGAGGCGACCACTGCACTTTTTCTTTAATCGGACCCTCGATATTGATTTGCAGTGTGCGATTATTGCTTGTGACAGAACCGGCTCCCGTGCCTATCCATCCATGGAAGCACTGCCGTACCTGACTGCTGATTTCTACAAGACTGTCTACCGAAATTGTAGCCGTGCTGTTTTCCACATACCAATCCTCGCCCGAGGGGCTTCCGTAATCAGAAACAATATCCAGGAAATGGGACGCCTGAAAGTAAGCGGTATATGTGATCGGATTGCTCGGAACGGTGATATTATGAATCCTTGCCCCGCCATCACTCCAATGATTGAATTTCTGAATTGTCTCCGCATTGCTGATTCCCTGCGATTCTTCGGTTCCCAATGTCTTTGTTGAACTGGGAGTCCAATCAAACATGACAGGCGCAATGTAAACCGTACTATTCGCTGTCACACTGAGACCTTCGGGAGAGGTATTGAGCATCACATTGCCAGTACCTTCAGTAAAATGGGCGATAACTTCCTTGTATTGATTCATCACGAGTGTTAATGGATTTGCACTGCCGCCTGCACTGCCCGTCCAGTATGAAAACACATAATTACTGCTGCTATTGCCCACAGCAGTCAGCAAAACAGATTCATTCTGATTCACCCATCCCTGCGAAGGGAGTACACTCCCTCCATTCATAGGATCGCTTTGGGCTGAAAAGGCAAATTGATGGCTCCATAATGCTTCTTCCTTAACAGGGCCCAGCATGAGAAAACTGTGGCTTGACTCGGTACCGTTATAACCGTACTGATCCGAACTGCTCCATCGATCAAAAACAAACCGTTCTTCAGTACCGGTTTGAACCATTGTTTCTATTGAAAATGTCACCCATGATCTTTTATCATACCAGTTTGACAATTGCGGGTTTCCTCTGTTTTCAGGAGAATCCAATGTAAGATAATACTGCGTTTTCCATTGAACTTTCTCGGTAACCGGTTCATCTGAAATATAAAATGTTGCCGGGTTATTTACGCCTGTATACGCATTCTTTCCGGATCCAACCCATCCTTGAAACAAATAACGCGTAGTGCCAAGTACATCCACGACACTGGCATCAATGCCGATATCCACCCGTGCGCCCGATTGGTACCAGCCTTCTCCGGTAACATTGGTGCCGATATTTTCATCATCAATGTCAACACGGTACTGTTTTTGATAATACGATGTATAGGTAGTCTGTGTAGAAGGTCCGATAATTGAGTGAATTCTCGATTTACCGTCACTCCAGTAATTGAAATTGTATCGTATTCCGGTTGAACCGGATTGAATTTCCGGAGCTTCAACCGTATAAAGCGAATCCGGCATGAGGTACAGTGTCACGGGTGTTTGATAAGTCTGATTGTTGACGATAACCTGAAATCCCGTTTTCGGCTGGCTCTGGAAAGTAACTGCCATCCCCTGTTCGATATGAACAACGGCTTTACTCGTGTCCTGGGCCAGATCATCATCAGTCACCCTTAAATAAACATTGTATGTTCCAGTTGATAAAAATGTCTTTTGTGGATTTTGTTCATTAAAAACATCATATATCCCATCCCCGTTCAAATCCCAGTCATAATTGAACGTATCATCCGCTCCTGGATCAGTCGCTTTTCCGAAAAACTGGACAGGCTGTTGAACAATTCCGTAATAGGGGCCACCTGCATCGGCCGTTGGTGGAAGATTGGATACGACAACGAAAAGACTGTCGATTCCAATTCCTCCATCACCATCATTGACACTAAGTTTGACTTTGAATGTGCCGTTGTCGCGATAAATATGGCTGACATCTTTTCCTGAACCATTCTGGCCGTCGCCGAAATTCCAGGAATACACAAGAATATCGAGTACTCCCGGATCAAAAGCTGATCCGCCAAAAGAGACGGATGCACCTTCATCGGCAGTTTTATCATTTCCTGCCTGCACCACAGGTGCAATATTTGAAACAGTGGCTGTTGTCGATTTGGTATTATCATCTCCGCTGTCGTTAAAAACGGTTAGAGTGACCGTATATGTTCCATCATCCTGATAGGTATGACTTGGACGGACTCCCGTGCCGGAGCTGCCGTCCCCAAAATCCCAAACAAAGGAGCTGACAATGCCTACGGAAAGCGACCCGTCAAATGCAATCATTGAACCCTCGGAACCAAAATAAGGTCCGCCCGGTTTTGCTCTGGCAGGCCCCATCGGCACCTGAAGAT
>CAZTZL010000010.1:26750-33298 GCA_964617625.1 uncultured bacterium | reverse complement strand
CCAAAATAAGGTCCGCCCGGTTTTGCTCTGGCAGGCCCCATCGGCACCTGAAGATCACATCGCCGAACTCCTTTGATCCAGCGGTTGTCGCCGGATATGACAAGTGCGGAATCTTCGTTGACCTCGAAATAAATGGTTTCATTTGCAATAGCACCATCCTTTTCGGCAGTCGAGGGATCATCCCCGGGAACATGAATACTATAATAACCGTTGGACACAGCATAAGCGCGTGCCAAGTAATTCCCGGATGCATCGTAAGCATCAATCACATCTCCGCTGCTGACCATTCGGTCCAGATAGTGGGCTGTTCCCCAGAAATCACAAAATTCCTGTGCAAATGCCGGTGCGATAAAAATCTGTCCAACCCACAGGAGAAAATAGAAAGTTATTTTTTTATATGAAATATGGTCCATAAATAAAACAGGCAAGCTGTGTCTATTCCATGAAAATCATTTTACGCATTTGTTTAATCCGGTCTATTTGAAGTTGGCAGAAATAAATCCCGCTTGCAGCCAGTCTGCCCTGCCAGTCTTTACCGTCCCAGATTGCCCGGTATGAACCTTCCGGTTTTAATTCATCATCAGAAAGGATGCGAACCAGTCTGCCCGAAATATTATAAATACGAATGCAAACCTTCGACGGCGAAGAAATGGTATAAGGAATCACCGTACTGCTATTAAAAGGATTCGGATAATTCTGTTCAAGTCCCACTCTTTCAGGAAGACAGGATTTTTTGTCAAAATCGACACCGCTCGGATTAAGTTCAAGTTTGACACATTTCGATTCCCGGTCAATCCAGACCGGATCGCCATCAATGATCCTGGCAGGTTCTCCGTTCACAACAAATTGAACAGTTTCATCGGCTTCAGCACCTTCATCCCTGTCCAACGTCGATGCGTCGTCTCCGAAAACATGCACTAAAAATCCTCTGTTCTCTGTGACCTGTGTCTCGCCACAAAGAACATTGTTCCCGTCAAAAACCCAAATCAAATCTCCCGGGGAAAGTATTTCAGGCTGGATCGCCCAGAAGTCACACCACCATGGCGTCACACATGGTCCGGTAATACTGTCCTGCTGGATTTGGATGAAAGAAGGATTTGCCCGAGCCAGGGGCGGCATGTACCCTGCCGACGGATAGACCAGTGTTCTGGCGCTGTCCATCCTGACCCAGTAACCGGACATGGGAGACAAAAGATTCAGATCATTCAGAAATGCCGGCTTTTCACGTACCCAGGACTTTGGACCTTCTCCGCCTTCATAACCCAAAACGTAATTATAATACGGTGCCAATGTTTGAAAGGCATGAGTGATAGAATCCGCCGATTGGGGCAAATATCCGACAAGATTCCACCCGCGATGAACTGGCAGTGGAGTTGTAACCGAAACAGGCGTTCCCGGAACGTTCCATACAGCCGTATTGCCGGAATCAAACTTCATCCAGTACCCATGAATGCCATCCAGATACAGTAGATCATTGATGGGTCGATTTTTCTCCCAGGATTTGGGAGGATCCTGATCGGATTGAAAACCGAAAATATAACCCACGGGGAGATTATTTAAAATATCAGGCAGTGTGGGATTTTCAGGAACCGCCGATAAACAAATCATGTTCCCGCCTGGGTAGAGTGTCAACTGCCTTGAAACCACCGATGGACTTTCCAGTACTGTGACAAGACCGGTTTGTGTATTTGCAACAGGAATTCTTTCATTTAGTGTAAAAATAACTGCGTCCATAAATCGCAGCAGTGTGCTTCCGGATGACGGATCGAGAGGGACTCCTTGAATAAGAAAAGAAATATTAACCAGATTACCGCCGTCGGCAATTAGACGTTTTGAAGGTTGATTGGTGGTCATTCCTCCAACAGTAATCTCATCCTCCTCGGAATGAGAAAAAGGAGTTCCCCACATCTGCGTCATGGTTCCTGCACTGGAAACGCCTACTGCCTGTATCACTTCTTTTTCGAAACCGATTTTGACCTGATAGGCCACAACTGAATCCTGGATTTCTAATCCGCTTACTCGGATCGGGAGTTTGATTGTCGTCCCCTGGTAAACTTGTGTGTCGGGAATTGAAATGAAAAAATCGTGATGGATGCCGCTGGATATGGTTAGGACATTTACGCCTGCATTATCAGTTTCTTCAGTTGTCAGGAAGATTTCTGCAGAAGCCGTCTTTCCGTTTCCGTCGTCAAAATCAACACGAAGAATATCCCCGATTGACCAGGTAGACGGAAATGATCCGCATTGAATGGTCCAGTCGCCTCCACTATAACCGCCCGTTATAACTTCCGTCGGTCTTTTAACAAGATGGGCCAGAATAGAAACCGAAGCAGGAGAGGTATCATTCGCATATTTCAATGTTCCGGATACGATATGCGGTGCCCCGGAATAAGCCTGCGTCTTCCAGATCAATAAAAAAAAGATCTGTATGACGACAATGAATCGCGATAGTTGGATTGAACGCTTCATAAGGTACACTAATTTAATAAATGACTTCCTTTATCCCAAGCACATTATTTGAACAGATAAAGGAAAATATCGAAAAAAGGAAGGAGCTGAGATCACTATTTCAACTCCTTCCTTTGGTATTCGGTATCGCTGACAACCACTCCGTTATTTCATTTTTATCATCTTATGTGTGAGCACTTTGCTCGGGCTGGTCAGTCGATAAATGTAAATGCCTGTCGAGATATCGTTCCCAAATTCGTTTTTGCCATTCCATCTCATCGTGTAGTATCCCGGATCAGTAACCTCATCAACAAGAGTAACCACACGCTGTCCCATCATGTTATAGATAATCAATGATATGTGTTCGCGTTTTGGGACTTCGTACTGGATGATAGTGCCTGGGTTAAATGGATTGGGATAATTCTGGGAAAGAGCATACTTTTCAGGCCGTGGTATTTGAATCATAATCGGTCCATGTTCCTTCTGATTCCCACGAACATCGACATCGATCAATTTATAGTAATACGTACGGCCCACTTCAATCCCTTTGTCCACAAAAGTATATTCTCCATCTTTTGTGCTTGGAATTATCTTCTCATTGATCCTCTCATATTCCCCTTCGTCAGAATAACTCCTCCAGACATGGAACCCTAAATTGTCCATTTCGCTTGAAGTCGCCCAATTTACCTTGACTTCCAACAGATCCTTCACAAACTGGGCATTAAAATCGACAAGTTCAACCGAAGACGTTACATTGAGCACCCACGTTGTAGTAGTGATTACTTCACCGTCGCTGACAGATGCAATGATTGTCTCATTTCCCGCGCTCTCTTTATCGATACTGTAATAAAACTGGGCATAAGGACAGGATACATCCTTTCCGTTGACAGTCCACCGGTAGGTAAGCGGATCACTATCCGGATCCCAGGCGTTTATCCAGAACGGTACTGTCTGACCGGAAGTCAGCGTGGTATCCCCGGCCGGATGCCGGCCAAGAATTTGGGGAGGTCTGTCGTTATTAATGACATTCACAACAACATTGGCTTCATCAAATCCTCCTTTTGTATCGACGACCTGCAAAATCAGGGAATATACGCCTTCCTGATCCCAGTCGGGTGTCCACAACAATGCAGCAGTGGATTCGGACTGTTTATAAATACTGGCTCCAACCGGAGGATCGATATCCCCATGTTGAAACCTGAGCGTATCACCGGATGAAATATCCGGATCGCTGGCCACAAGAGGAATACGAAGCGGAGAATCCGCTTTTTCAACAATAGCATAATTTGGATCGATGATGTCTTTGTTTAAAACGGGAATGTTCGCATTCGAAACGGCATTAATGGTAAACTGAACCTCATTTCCACCGACAATCGCCCGCACCTCTTCCGTTCCTGGTGTCAATCCAACCTGATAGTGAACCGATGCCAAACCTTTACTATTCGTCGATACCTGGGACGTTTCAATGATTGATCCATTGCCCGATTCAAGAAAATAGATAGGACGATCCGGCACCGGATTATTTTTGGAATCGACTACTTTGACACATAATGGTAATGCGAGAAGATGACCCACTGTTCCGTTTTGATTATCCCCCTTAAACTTGCTGATAGCTAAAGTGTTATCAGCCGTCTTGGCAGTAATCGTAAACACCAGCGGTGAACCTTCCAGTGGAGGATTGCTCGTGCTGGCTTCTATTTTAATGACACCCGTTGTATTCCCCAGAGTAACAGGAACCGATGCCATTCCAAGAGAATTGCTCACCACAGTGACACTGACGCCGCCCTGAACTTTTGCATCTCCATTATTTAATACGCTGAACTTAACCAGTTTCCCGCTGACTGAATTTCCGTATCGATCCGTAATATACACAATAAGAGGATTCGGAGTTGCGCCTCCAATCCAGCCTTCCTGATTGTCACTGGATTCTTCCTTAATCATTTTTCTCGCTGCGCCGGATGTGCTCGAAGCAAAGAAAGTTACCGGCCAGCCGGCCAGACTTTCATTCTTTGATTCGATGCGGCTCGTTTTATTTGTGAGCGTATCCACACGGAACCACACTTTGGTTTGTCCGTATTCGTTGGTCTTGGCAGGTGAGGAGGTTTCCAATTTCCCGAAACTGGTTTTATTTTGGAAAGTAATGCTGACATTTGCTACAGGATAATGATCTTCATCTTCCACCATCACCACAAACGGCTTTGCCAATATTTCCCCGGCGCTTTGCGTTTGCGGACTGCCCGACACATAATACATGGATACAGCTCCTTTATTCCGCGAATTGGCTGAAAAAAGAACGGAGTTCTGTATTGCATCCGAAGTGACTTTTACAAGATTTTCTCCCGGGCTGGGTCCCAGAACATATCTGGCATAAGCGAGACCGTTTTCATTACTGATATTGTCCTGTTCTATAATTTTGCCTCCACCGAGAAGAACATTAAAAGTGACCGGAGCATCCGCTACTGGATTGTTAAACTGATCGACCACCTCAACCACCAAAGAATCTTTCAATACGGTGTTAACATTCCCGATCTGATTGTCCCCGGAAACATAATTCATGTCCTTTGCGCCGTCGGACATGAACCGCACATTCGCTTCACTCAGAAGGGTAATCCCCTGCGCACTGGCTTTGATTGTTTTCCAGCCCGATGTCAAAGAAAAGAGATAGCCGACCGCCATTCCGTTTTCATCTGTATTGGGCGGTTGATGAAGAATATTATTGGTGCCGCCCGTCACCGACAAAGTCACCTTTTTATCGACTATTGGGTTTTTATATCGGTCGTATAGTACAACCGTTATCCAGCTGGTATCATTGGCTGTCGCATAAACAGGGCCGGTCGCTGCTATTGTCGATTCAGTCGAGCTGACCGAATCGGCCTGTGCAGACGCATAAAAGTAAAGAGGTGCACCTTTTAATAACCCATTCGGCGCGGTTACGTCCTGCGCAGTCACTTTCAGAATATTGTTCAGTGTACCCACTTTCTTTCCCAATGTCCAGATAAGGGATGCTTTTCCTGATACCGGATTAACTTGTACAGTTCTTGTTGTATCCCCAGACTTTATGGTCGCATTCAGTGTGTCCAGTGTACCTCCGGTAATACTGGTTATTGAAAACTTGACACTGTCGGAAGAGACCGGATTGCCGTTATCATCATAAAGTCTGACCTCAATCGGAGAAGACAATGGCTTCCCGACTACCCCTGATAAATTCACTGCATTCACCGCAACAATTGTATCCGCTTTCGAAGATTTCGCTGAAAGTTGAAATGCCGTGAAAATGCTGTCCGTCCCCATGTTTTTGGTATATGCAACCACTTCGTTGTTTAAATACCCCGAAGCTGGTCCAAGTCGGTAATAGACCATTGCATAACCGCTGTCTGCAGAAGTAAACACAGTATCCATTGGCAGTTTAGAAGGTTCGAAATATCCATTGCCTTTCACTTCCCTGAATATAACTGGCTGCCCTTTCACAGGATTGCCGAGCCTGCTTAACATCTGCACTTTCAACGGTTCTGACAATACCTGTCCTACAACTCCAATCGCCTGATCACCCTGCTTTTTAACAATACTGTTCGCCTCTGATTGAACCTTGAATGAAAATTTCTCCGTTCCGATAACTTTAAATCCGTTCGTAGCAGTGGCTGTGACAATATTTTTATAATAACCATGAACAGGTCCCGCCACAATAAATGTCGACGCTTTTCCAGTCGTGCTGCTTGTAAAAACGACAAGAGTAGTATTTCCGTTCGGGAATTTAAATCCGTTAGTCGGACTGGCAATTTTGAATGTTACAGGATAATTGTAGAGAAGCGCACCGTTTTTATCATAAACCACAACTTCAAGCGCTTTCCCCGAGGTACTGCTGATATTGATTCTTTGCTCGTTGCCCCCTACCAGAAGAGTAGAAACTCCCCGATAAAAAATGGAATCCACAACCACTGTATCCATGATGGTCCCGCATCGTGCAATCACCTTCATGAGGCCGGCGGTTGAACCGGTCCAAAGCGTATCTTCCGCGATTCCCAGATTATTGGTGTTCTTCGGCTGGACACCCACATGTCCGTCTCCCGCTACAATTTGAAAAGTAACCGGAACATTTTGAA
>CAZTZL010000010.1:0-26650 GCA_964617625.1 uncultured bacterium | reverse complement strand
TGAAAAGTGACACTGGTTCCGGCCCTGGCCTTGTTTCCGTATTTATCGAACAGAGCCACTTTTAATCGTGTGCTGAGTGTATCACCAGCAACACCGGTCAAATTGTCGGTTAATTTTTGAATCGTCTTTGCAGTATCGGCCAAACCGGTCGCAACAAATTCAACAGCTGATGCAACACTGTATGTTCTGGCCACAACACGGTTGATCCCTGATGTTTGAGCAAGTTTCCAGGTTGTTGCTGCCTCACCATTACTGTTTGTATAAAGCATGTCCACATCCTCTAGTCCATTCGGTACAAAACCCGCATCTTTTGTGATAATTAACTTGTCCAGAGGAACTTCAGGATGGCCATTATAAATTTTTATGGTGTAAACCTGTCCGGCTGTTAGAGCGACAGAATACGCAGTGCTGCTGCCCTGAATTCTTATAGCATCCCACCGCCAGGTGGTTGAACCGGTAGCATAATGAGGATTCCACACAAAACCTCCAACAGGTGTTTTCCCCTCCAGCTCAAAAAAGATAACATAATGTTTCCAATAAGACGATTTAGCCCTTCCCCAGAAATAATAGGTTCCGCTCGTTTGAACATAAAACGGGTACGTTGCCCAACCGTCATGATCGTCGCTCGAATAACTTTGAATATATTTGCCTCCGGCAGCATCATCATCTGTCGATATAACCATAGTTCCCTGAGGATTTCCCCATTCCGCCTCGATCCGGATATGACTATCCGGCGGCTGAGGAGCTGTAACTTCTCCATTTCCCTGAGTAACAACAAACGTAACCGGGATGTTCGCTTTGGGAATGTTATCTTCGGTCATGACAACCACTTTTACAGAATCCGGAAGCCACTGATTTACAGTGCCTTCCAATATTTGCGATCCCACTGCGCTGATTTGGGACGCACTGCCTTCAGCGCCGTAGGTGATAAAAGCATCTACGTTATTGTTTCTTTCACCCGAAATTCTCGCCAGAATAATACCGGCATAATTTCTGTCTGCGTTACCGTACAATTTACCCTTATCATAAAGAGAATTAAGCGTTGCCAGCTCCCGGTTCACATAGACATCAAATTTGTTACTGGCCGGATTGGATGTATCGACCACCACAGAAAGAGTATCGTGGGCAGAAGGATAATATCCGACACTTGCATAATTGTATGATACCGCATCAATCAGATTTGTAATTACTCCGTTGACTATATTGAATAAATAGATCAGACTGCTCGTTGTTCGGACAAATACCAAATATCCGCTTGCAGTGGCTGTGGTGTCATTTGCCAAAACAACAATTCCGCCGTTTTCAACAGTGGTTGGCGGCCCCTGGTTTGTTGCGGACTGCCCCCAGACGAGACGCACCGTATTGGGATTCGAACGTTTATAAATCGCCAGGCTTCCCCAATCACGTGTTAACTGGGTGTTGACCAGCTCTCCATTTGTAATTTGATATTCGGTCGTATTACAAACCCAATCATTACCCAGACTGGTCCGATTGAAAGAATCCGTAAACGGTTTTCCTGTTGTTGTTTCATTGGCAATATTGGAAATAGTTCCCGTATTGCCCCACGAATCAACTGCTTTGATAGCAAAATAATATCTTGTATTCGGCAGCAAACCGGTGACTGTATAACTTTCACTCTGGTTAGATGTTTTCGGAGGAGTCACATCCGCAACAATTTTTGCATCATTAAATGTGTTATTCGTAATCGGGTCCAGAGCATACCTTAAATCATAGCTTGCCGCCTTTCCATCTGCGCCGTCATCACCGACAGAGGTCCATAATAAAGTAATGGAATTGTCTCTTGGGGAAATGGCCCACAAGTTACCAATCGGTCCCGGCGAGACAACATCTCTTCGCTGAACATCCGCTTTGAAATAATCAATCAAGGCGGCCGTTCTCATTGCCCCCCGAAATGTGACCCCGGATAGAGCATTGGCATTGTAAGGATGTCCATAGGTATGCTCTATGGGAGGATATTCATTGCCGTTTAATGAGACATAAAACCGGTTAACATTTTGTGCCCCATTGGTAATGACAACATGCGTTACACCAAATACGGCATTTCTGGCGAGGTTCGATCCGATAGCTCGATTACCGACTTCACCTCCTGCAGGTATTGCACCGTTATAAACATCAAACACACGAATATATCCGTTTCTTATAATTATCAGATAACCATCCGCTGTATTAAAATCCGTGCCATTCATGCCGACAAGAATACCAACACCGCTCAATGTATCAATGCTTGTCGTGGACTGTGAATGAATTTTAATTTCTATCGAATTCATCCCCCGGCTTGAATCCCAGACAGCCATATTTGTCCAGGTTTCCGGAGCTATTGCGTTACAATATATGGCTCCTCCGCCATTCTCCCCTACATCTTGAAACCGTATACTGTCGTTTCTGGCATGCCATCCGTGGTTTCCATTAAATGTGCCCGTACGGTCGAAATGATCAACAAGCGGTTCAGCCAGGTAATTTTTAATGTAATCCGCAAATATTTCACCCATGGCTTCATACCCTGTTTCATTCGGATGGGTATGATCATTATCGGTTGTCGGATCTGTATCCACATTATAGTAGTTCATTTGATTGGCATAAAAAGGCGCATTCATATTTACAAGAGTCACCCTGTTTCGTTTATCTGTTTCCAAAGTTTCCCATAACTGCTGGATTCTTGAATTGTATTCGACAATCCGAGCATTTGCACCCGCCATCTCCGTGTAGGGAGCCGCGGGAATAATCTTACACAAAAAGATCTGTTCTATTGTATGTCCACTGCGATTGTAATCCAAAAGGTAATTAACGAGCATTTTCAGTTCGTGTGTAATCGTTCCCGGCGTATTATAATCTCCAATATGTTGATACGTACTCATATCGTTGGTTCCCAAATGGATCAGTACAATATCAGGGAGAGCGCTCAGCGGCAATGCGTTCATCATATGACTGATACTATAGGCGCTGTCCGGAAGGAATTCATCAATTCTTGCTCCATCCACATAGTAGCCCAGGTAAGGTGGATCGGCTCCTCCCGGTAAAAATGAGGTCCCAACAGTTCCATTCGGCCCGGTCAACTGCACATCATAACCACTCAGGTTATCGAGCAGATGGTTCCTGTATCCATGCTCGCCCGGAGGAGGAGCAGCTTGATCGATTTTCCCCCACGTAATTGAATTACCCAGGGGCATGATCAACTTGGTCTGAGCAACCAAAGTCTGGGAAAAGAAAATGCACAATACTATCAAAAAAAATACTTTTCCCGTCGAATAATTGTGTCTTTTAACCATTATAAAATCCCTCCTGAAACAAACCCTTCAGTGTTTGTTCTTTTATTTCAGAAATGGTGGTCTGATATTGTTCCATGATATTAACTTCAATTTAAATTATTTTATCTCAAGAAAATAAATATCCAGATTCAACAAATACTTTTCGATGTTTCTTTTTATGTTTTTATATGTTTCGGCCATGGGATATCGGTTTTTTCTATTCATTAAGACTGTTGAAAAAATATCGTTTTTCAATGGGTTTCTAATCATCAAAATAGGAGTGCATCAACAATCCGCATCTGATTCCATATCGATCAAAAAAATAGTTGACTCCCAAAATAGATGGAAATAATATATTCCTTATCATACCCATAAAAACAATGTAACTAATAAATATATCCTATAGACAAAATAGACTCTTACTTTGTTTGCAAAAAAAGTGCCATATTCCTAAGAAACATGGCACTGCCTAAACTATTGAATAATAATATTTTATATTTTTGTCGCTATCGCCAGACAGCAAAACAATTTTTTTAACCGATTAAAAAACCTTCCATATGGACACTTTTCGGCCACATGTATCTCGTCCGTGAAAATGGATAATGACCGGGATTACAGCCAATTTAAAAAACAGAAACATGAAAATAACGTTTGGGTGACCGCTGGATATCGATAATTAAAGAATCCAAATCACTGCTTACTTGAACAAGCTGTTTATAAAGTTTCTGATCACCTACCAGTTTTCCGAGAGTGCCTTCCTGGGTTTCCACACGCGTCAACATATTGTTCATGAGTATTGCCGCGTGATCCAACTTTCGGACAACCTCATTGAAACGAACTGCCGTAGAATCCTTTTCGATTTGATCAGTAAACGCAACCATCCGTTCGATTGAATCATGAATATTTCTACGATTTTCTGTTAAAATGGCATGCAACTCTTTGGTACTCATCTCCAAATTTTGAATGACCCCTTTAAACTGAACGGGATCGAGAAATTCTTTCAGCCCGATAAGTACCGTATCAAGACTTGAAAAGATCTTGTCACTTTTTGTCATTAGATCATCCAGAGTCCCTTTAACCTCTCCCTGAAAAACAAATTCCGGACGAACCCTTTGATTATTTTGTCCCGGATTGATGGAAAGCTGTTTTCCTCCCATAATTTCCTGATTTTCTATTACAATCGACGCATCGGAAAAAATAGCAATGTCCTTGTCAATCCAAAAATGGACTTCAGCACAATCTGATTTCAAATCAATCCTTTCGATCTGCCCCCGCTCGACACCTCTGACCACAACAGGATCTCCCTTTTCCAAACCTTGCACATTTCTGAATTGAGCTACATACTCTCCTCTCGAAGAAAACAGTTTCATTCCTTTACCCCAGATCAATCCAAATATAAGTACAAGAATCGCGACCGTTACTGTCAGGCCGACAAATACCTCTGTTTTTTGATCTGTCATAATTTTTCCCCATTCATCATTGGTACAGAATGCATATCGTGAAAAGATTATTCGAAATCATGGCCCAAATTATTTCTTTGGTGACGTATTTTGTTACTCATCTTTCGGTGAAGATTTTCCTCGAAAATCTTTGCTGAATGATGGCCGTAAAGTTTTAGCAATTGATTTAATGCAATGACCTCGGCAATCACCGTTATATTCTTTCCGGGATATATCGGCAATCGAATTAATGGGATCTTTTCATTTAAAATTTCGATGTAATTATCTTCCAATCCAAGTCGTTCATATTTTTGGGAGTCATCCCAGTCAACAAGCTCAACCTGAACTTCAACACGTTTCTGTCGGCGAATCCCCCGTATACCAAAAATAGCTTGAACGTCGATTATACCCAGACCACGAATTTCCATATGATATCCTAGTCTCGGATTCCCCTTACCGATAAGCACACCTCCCGTACGCCTGGCGATCGTAACCACATCATCCGCAACCAATCGATGACCGCGGGCAACAAGATCCAGGGCGACCTCGCTTTTACCGATCCCGCTTCGCCCGGTAAACATGAGACCGATTCCATAAACGTCGACCATGGATCCATGGATACTAATGGTTGGCGCAAAATGTTCATCCAGATAATCTGCCAAAAGTTGAATCAGTTTGGTTGTCGCAAACGGAGTTCGGAATACACAGATGTTATATTGATCAGCCAATCGTATAAATTCATCGGGGACACGATTGTTATCGGATACAATGAAACAGGGAATATCAAAAGAGAACACTTTGTTCAGTGTTTTTTCCCGTTGAGTTGGGTTCAGTTTCTTCAAATAAGATATTTCCGTATTCCCGCAAATCTGAACACGATGAAAAGTAAAAAGCTCGACAAAACCGGCAAGAGCAAGACCGGGTCGGTGCAGTTCCTTATCTGTAATTTGCTTTTTCAAACCCCCTTTCTTGCAAAGTAATTCCAATTGCAGACGCTTTTTATTATCCTCAAAAAGTGTTTTGATCGAAATACCGGGAATGGGAGGTTTTTCACTCAAAATAACAATCCTCTATTTTATGTTTCATCTTCAACAGATGTAGATTCATCCATAAATTTTTCATGTTCAAAACTTTTTAACCGATCTTTGTATTTCAGTATCTGCCTTTCGAGTTTATCAACAGTGCTGTTGATTGCCTTCTTTATATCATCGGACCGGTCCTGAGCCGTTAACACAGTCCCTTGCACCAGAATTTTAATTTCTACCATCCTGTGGATCTTCTCCCACTCTAAAATGACCTCAATGTCGATAATGCCGTCATAATATTTTTTAAGACGTCTGACCTCATTTTCAACGTAATTTTTCAATGATTCGGATAGTTTGAAATGCCGTGCTGTAATGTTGAGTCGCATATGCAGATCCTTTCCATTCTTTTAATATGATTCAATTAAACCGGATTGTCTCCTTCTGCTCTTGGATGCGCTTGTTGATAGATTTGCCTGAGCCGATCCATGGTAAGATGGGTATAAACCTGAGTGGTCGAAAGATTCACATGACCCAATAACTCTTTGACTGCTTCCAGATCCGCCCCATGATCCAGTAAATGGGTTGCAAATGTATGGCGCAGGACATGCGGGCTTAATTTTTTTTTATCCGAAACTTTCTTTAAACATCGCTGCACAATGAGCTGAACACCTCTTGCCGAAATTCTCTCTCCAGAACGATTGAGAAACATGGCGTGATTTTGTGTTTTGGGATGATACTCGTTTCGATTTTGAAAATAGGTCAAAATACTTTTTCGGATATTTCTGCCGACAGGAATAATTCGTTCTTTCCCACCTTTGCCCAGTACTTTCACCGTACCCGCATGAAAATCCAGATCATTGGTATTTATATTAATCAACTCTGACAATCGCATACCTGTTCCGTAAAAAAGATCTAAAATCGCACGGTCACGCAAACCCTGAACCGAATCGGTGGTCACGCTTCTTAAAGCATCCCGAATTTCATCTTCACGAAAAAATTCGGGCAGTCTTTTCTCCAACTTCGGAGAAACAAGCGCTGTGACAGGGTTGACGGTAATTTTTTCCGTTCTGATTAAATATTTAAAAAACGCTCTCAAACTCGCCATCTTTCTGGCAATTGTCCTTGTATTCATACCCATCCGCAGTAAATCCCCGAGGAAGGATCGGACATCTTCTTTGGATATATGATCGATCTCAATGGGATCCGGTTTTGTTTTTTGATTAACCAGAAATTCGAAAAACTGATTGAGATCAATCTGATAGGCTTTGATCGTATGTGGCGAGTAATATCGTTCTTTTGAGAGATACTGGAGAAAATTTTGAACCATCTCTTCCAAAATATCCATCTCAGCTGTTAGGATGAAGTTTCTTCATCGGATTTGACATTTGCCTTGCATTTCGGACACTGAAAAAACCGGCCTTTTGCTTTTGTGATTCTCTCTTCCATATAGGGATGACCGCAGTCGGGACAATTCCTGATGACCGGCCGGTACCATGTCGCAAAACGACATTTGGGATAATTAGAACAGCCAAAAAATGTTTTCCCGCGCCGGCTTTTTCTCTCAACGATTTGTCCACCGCAACCCTCCTCAGGACATCCCACACCAACAGGAAGGGGCTTCGTAAATTTACAATCCGGATAATTTGAGCACGCAAGAAACCGGCCAAACCGCCCTATTTTAATGACCATGGGTTCACCACATTTCTCGCAGTGTTCTCCGGTTTCC
This sequence comes from uncultured bacterium, assembly GCA_964617625.1. Lineage (GTDB taxonomy): Bacteria > Zhuqueibacterota > QNDG01 > QNDG01 > DSAB01 > CAZTZL01. The sequence goes on along the minus strand of CAZTZL010000010.1, from coordinate 19,194 downwards.
TCTGTAACCTCTTCGAGAGGACGGGTATAGCGGCAGTCCGGGTACCCCGTACAGGCGATAAAACGGCCGTTGCGGCCCCATTTGATAATAAGGTCTTTGCCGCATTTCGGACATTTTTCATCCTTCTCTTCCTGAAGCGATTCCCGGATTTCCTCCTTCTTTCCCATTGCATTTTCTATCGATTCACTGAAAGGCTGATAAAAATCGTTTAAAACCTGGCTTCGCTCTTTTTCGCCCGACTCGATTTGATCCAGTTCGGTTTCCATCTGTGCCGTAAAATCGACATTAAAAATGTGGTCGAATTCACTAACGAGAATGCGATTAATTGCCATACCCAATTCGGTAGCCCGCAGAGAACGCGCCTCTCTTTCAACATATTTCCGGTCCAGTAAAGTGGATATAATCAGGGAATAGGTTGAAGGTCTTCCAATTCCTCTTGTATCCAACTCCTTGACGAGACTGCTTTCCGTGTACCTTGGAGGCGGCTTGGTAAAATGTTGTTCCGGTTCCAACTCAATTAAAGTCACCGGGTCGGATTTCTTAATGAATTGAGGAAGCGAAATTCGTTCGTCATTTTCTTTCTCCACTTCGTATATCTGCATGAATCCGCGAAATTTGACCTTGGATGAGGTCACCCGAAACAGGTATTCTCCTCCAATAATTTCAAGAGTGGTCTGTTCGACTCTGGCTGAAGACATCTGGCATGCGACAAATCGCTTCCATATCAGCTCATATAGCTTTTGCTGCTGAGGCGAAAGATAGGCAGCTACCTTTTTAGGAGAATGTTTCGATGAAGTAGGCCGGATGGCTTCGTGAGCGTCCTGTGCGGTCTTCTTGCTTTTGTACATTCTGGGACTCGGTGGAACATACTTCAAACCGTAATCACTGGCAATGTATTCACGCACTTCCTGAACGGCCGATTTTGCAAGACGGGTTGAATCGGTGCGCATATACGTAATCAATCCCACCCGGCCTTCGGGAAGATCTATTCCCTCATAAAGCTGCTGCGCCACTGCCATGACCTGTTTCGTCGTCATTCCAAGGCGCCGGGAAGCATCCTGCTGCAATGTACTCGTGGTATAGGGAGGATAAGGCTGTCGTTCCATTTCCTTTGATCTAAGATCGGATACGAGATAATCCAATGTTTTCAGGATCTGAATATGTTTTTGAACCTCTGCTTCATCCGGAATGATGAGATCTTCGCCCCTAAACTTGACAAGCTTGGTCTTGAATACTTCACTGCCTTTGGTTTGAAACTCCCCTTCAATGCTCCAATATTCTTGAGCTTTGAATCCAACAATTTCAACTTCTCTTTCGCAAACCAGCCTCAGAGCCACAGATTGAACACGGCCGGCCGAAAGTCCGCGAAAAACAGTCGTCCAGAGAAAAGGGCTTACTTTATATCCGACCAGACGATCCATAACCCTTCGTGCTTTTTGGGCTTCCACTTTATCCAGATCAATATTTTTAGGCTGCCGGATAGCTGTCTGTATTGCTTTTTCCGTAATTTCATGAAATAAAACCCGGCGGATGTTATTATTGGACGGGCCGATCTCCTGGGCAAGATGATGAGCAATTGCTTCTCCTTCACGATCGGGATCTGTGGCGATATACACCTGATCCGAGGAGGTCGCGAGTCTTTTCAATTCTTTTAGAATTTTCCCGCGACCCCTGATCGTGATATATTCGGGCTCAAAATGATTTTCAATATCCACACCGAGACGGTTTTTGGGCAGGTTTTTGACATGCCCGACCGATGCTTTTACAACAAATTCTTTACCTAAAAAATGATTAATCGTTTTCGATTTCGCATCCGATTCTACTATAACCAAAGATTTTCCCATACTGTTTTTCCTCATCAGGATGGTATTCTGCCGTGACAGTGTTTGTATTTTTTACCGCTGCCACAAGGACAGGGATCATTCCGGCCAATCTTGTTTTCAACTTTTACAGGCTGACGTTTGCCGACCCTCGGGGGTTCCTGGGATGCAGATTGCAGTTGTTCTGTTTTCTCGAATCCCATTCCGCTGGAATCAGCATGCATTTCAGCCAATTCTCTTGGCGGTTCTCTCCGGGGCTGACGAAGTCCTCCGGGGGCCTGTTCAACCTGTATCTGCGCCTTGAAAACAATTTCTATAATTTCCTGGTCGATTCGTCCCAGCATTTCAGAAAACGCCCGAAAACCCTCCTGTTTGTATTCAATCAACGGATCTTTTTGGCCGTAAGCCCGGAGCCCGATGCCTTCCTTCAGCTGATCCATTTCGTAAAGATGTTCTTTCCATCTCTCATCGATTGTTTTAAGCGTGGCAAACCTCTCAAGCTGGGCCATCAGATCATTTCCAAGGATCTTTCGTTTTTGTTCATAGGCCTCAATTGCCGCTTTTTTAATCCGTTCTTCGAATTCATCTACCCGGATGGCACTCCTCTGATCTTCGGCTACCGGCAGGGGCAGCAGCATTGTTTTTAGAAGTTCTTCCCGAATTTCATCCCAACCCCAACCCTCTCCATATTCACCCCCGGCAGTAAATTGAGCGACAAGATCCTCCACAAATGTCTCTATCATTTCGATGATATCCTCGTGTAGATTCTCTCCTTCCAGGGCCCGTCTGCGGCGTGTATAAATGACTTCCCTTTGCTTGTTCATCACGTCATCGTATTCAAGAAGATGTTTCCTGATTTCAAAATTACGCATTTCAACCCGTTTCTGGGCACGTTCGATGGAACGGGTAATCATGGGATGGGTAATGACCTCGCCCTCTTCCACCCCGAGACGGTCCATTACGCCGGCAATCCGTTCCGACCCGAAAAGCCGCATCAGGTCATCTTCCAGGGAAAGATAGAACCGGGACGATCCGGGGTCTCCCTGCCGACCGGAACGGCCTCTAAGCTGCCGGTCGATGCGGCGGGCTTCATGACGTTCCGTGCCAATAATACAGAGTCCCCCTGTTGCATAATCCCGGGATTTGATGTGAACGAGCCGGTCCGACCGAACTTTCGCGTCGGTGGGTGTGCTGATTTTTTTGGGAATCATGTGTATTCCATCCGGAGAATCAGAATACAATGTCTGCTTTTCTTCCGCGGATTGAAGGATGTGAACGGTTTGATTTTTTTCATTCAAGATACCGGCCAATTTGGAAATCTCATCTTCGTACATTTCATGAACAACGACACATTGACCACGCGATGCTTCTTTAATCACATGTTCGGCCAATTCCTGAATGTCTTCATCAAAATATTGAATCACACTCTTCCCGAGTTTGATATCCGTACCCCGACCTGCCATGTTCGTGGCAATCGTAACCATGCCCGGCTCTCCGGCCCGCGCAACGATTTCAGCTTCCTGACGGTGATATTTTGCATTCAGCACGGAGTGACGTATATTCTTGCGCCGCAGCATCCGGGAGAGTGTTTCGGAAACTTCAACCGTAACCGTACCCACGAGAACGGGCAGCCCCTGTTCATTATAATGAATAATTTCCTCGATGATGGAATTGTATTTTTCACGCTTGGTTCGGTATACCACATCGTCCTGATCCGCGCGCCGGATCGGTTCATTTGTCGGAATGACAACGACATCGAGCTTGTAGATTTCCCAGAATTCTCCGGCTTCGGTTTCGGCCGTACCTGTCATTCCTGCAAGTTTTTTGTATAGCCGGAAGAAATTTTGAAGTGTGATCGTGGCCAGCGTCTGTGTCTCTCTCTCTATTCGTACATTTTCCTTGGCTTCCAGTGCCTGATGCAGCCCGTCGGAAAACCGTCTTCCCGGCATCAGCCTCCCTGTAAATTCATCAACAATCATTACTTTGCCGTCTTCGGTAACCACATATTCCACATCTTTTTCAAACAGAGAATAGGCACGGAGAAGCTGGCTGATATTGTGAAGCTGTTCGCTCATTTCGGCATATACGGCCTGGAGTTCTTCTTTTTTTCTTTCGCGGGTCGTTGCGGCCATCTCTTCCGAACCTTCAATTTCGGAGAGTTGCGTAGCCAGATCGGGCAGGATAAACATTCCCGGATTTCCGGGAGAAAGGGTTTCCCTCCCCTTTTCCGTCAAATCGATGGTATGGGCTTTTTCATCGATTGCATAATAGAGTGCATCATCGAGTTCATTGAGCTTTTTATCCCGCATATAATCGGATTCGACCCTTCGAATCAATTTCTGAATGCCCGATTCATGAAGCATCTTTGTCAGACGTTTGTTCTTCGGAGAACCCCGCTGTGCCTGGAGAAGTTTTTTTCCTGCTTCGTACTCTTTCCCTTCCTTGAGCAGCTGTTCCCCTTCACTAACCATCTGATTGACCAAAACAGTCTGGTTACGGATAAGCTTCTCGACTTTAGGCTTCATTTCGGCAAACCGGTTTTTCGATTCTCCCACAGGGCCGGAAATGATCAGCGGTGTTCTGGCTTCATCAACCAGTACGGAATCCACCTCATCAATAATGGTATAATAATGCTTTCTCTGCACCAAATTCTCAGGTGAAATAGCCATGTTATCGCGTAGATAATCAAATCCAAACTCGTTGTTGGTACCGTATGTGATATCCGCTTCGTAAGCCACTTTCCGTTCGGGAGGACTCATGTCATTGATTATATAAGCCACGCTCAATCCTAAAAACTTGTAGATCTCCCCCATCCATTCACAGTCCCGTCTCGCCAAATAGTCGTTTACCGTAACCAGGTGAGCTCCCTTTCCGACCAATGCATTGAGATATAACGGCATTGTGGCAACAAGCGTTTTCCCTTCACCGGTGGCCATTTCCGCAATCTTCCCTTCATGGAGGACAATTCCTCCCATCACCTGGACATCAAAAGGCACCATATCCCAGACAATTTCATGTTCGACAATTTTCCATTTCTTCCCCAAAAGACGCCGGCAGGTTTCCTTTACGACGGCAAATGCTTCCGGTAAAATATCGAGAAGAACTTCCTCGGTGACCTCAAATTCCTCTTTTTCTAACTGTTCGATTTCCTGTCTTACCGCATCGAAATCGATATTCTCATCCGTACCAACCCCCTGCAGTTTTTCTTTCAGGGATTGGATTTTAATCTGCAGTTCCCCGATGCGTTCCTGAATTTTTCTTTTAAACTCATCAGTTTTTGACCTCAGAGCTTCGTCGGAAAGGTCGCGAAGTGTGTCATAAATACGATTGACTTCTTCTACAATGGGAGTAATTCTTTTTACATCGCGCGTATGTTTGCTTCCGAATATGGTTTCCAAAAGTTTACTGAACATGAAAAACTCCAAAATAAATCAATTCAAAGAGACATCTGTATGAAAAGTGTTATTCATTCAAAGGCCTGACAACAATTTCATCTCCCGATGAGATTTCTTTCAAAATCTCTATGTCGTCCAGCACATTTCCGATGACACAGACCGGACTCGCCGGCCGAACTTCGTCTGACCGACTAATCGGGGTTTGACCGAAAAAAACGCAAAATGCGTGACCTGGCGGCCAGTAGCCCAGATCGCCTTCCCGGACAACTTCCCGGCCCGCTTCGAGTCCCCTTTGAACCGGCACCTGAAAGTAGATCTCATCGCCCCATGTATTCACTACGCCCCGAACAGGAAGCACGTTCCATATTTCCCGGGCTGTTAATGATTCATTGAGCCGTGCTTTCACAGAAATCCGGTCTGTACGAATTTCAATCTTTCTCATAATCAGTTAAAATACAATCGATTTCTCGAAAAATCAACACCTATTTATTCATATGCACATATACGGCAATTGTCTTTTACGGATATTGTGTCAAAATACCTGTCCGATCCCGAAAATCCATTGATGACCGTTTTCCTGATTCCTGGGCTTTGGATTGATGCCAAGATCCAGACGGGCCACACCAATTGGAGTATTGATTCGGATCCCGAGACCCGGCGTCACACGCATCTCTCTAATATTGAAATCCTCCGGTTTTGACCACACATTTCCCAGATCGGTAAAAAGCACCAGGCCGAGTGTTTGATACAACCTTTGACGGACTTCGAAGATATTCCACTGTATTTTAAACCGCCCTCCGATGGGAACACCGTTCTCGTTGAGTGGGCCGAGTTTTTTATATTTGAATCCACGCACTGAATTCGGCCCCCCGATGTAAAATCGTTCCTGCAGGGGGATCGCTTGAAGACCGCCAGAAACGTTGATCCAGCCGATTTCAAATGCGGTGGCAAAAACAGTCGAATTCGACAAGGGAATGAAATATCTCATGTTTGCCATCGAGCGCAGAAAACCATTTATCACTGCTGAAAAAGTACCTCCTAATTCATTGCTCCATTCGATATAGAATCCTCTTGAAGGATTGAAAAGATTGTTCCGCGTGTCATGAATGAAGGAGAGTTTCAGGCTTTTCACATTGGTTTTTACATCTTCCGGGATTTTTAGTACTTTGATATCGTACAATTTGGCATGTTCTTCTCGATATGTGACTGTCATATTTGATCTCTTGGAAAATGACCACCCGATGGCCAGTTCTCCCCGAATATGGTCCATGCTGTATCCAGGCTCTTTTTTATAGCCGGCATAGAGTTTGGCATCGGTGCGCCACCGGCTTCCCAGAGTATAGGGTTCCGTGAATGAGATCTCCGCGCCATATTGAACGAAGCTGGCTTTAGCGGCCAGACCCGCTCTCCGGGCCATCCCACCAAGATTGGTATTGATGATCTCGATTCGGCCGCGTAATTTTTCAACTGTCCCATAACCGGCGGCGACGTTGAATTCAATGGACATATTTTCTTTCATTTCTATGTCAATATCTTTCTGGGTCGAGTCTCCATTCGATGCATTTTTCGGATGAATAAACACATTCTGGAACAGACTTGTTAAATAGATTTGCCGCTGGGATTCAAGCAGTTTTGTGTAATTGATCATATCTCCCCGCTTGAAAAGGATTTCCCTCAGCACAACGCGCGGCCGGGTTTTTTTCAGTCCGATCAAATGAATTTCATCAATGGTGAATTGATTATTTTCCCGAATAATAAAATCGATTATCGCCCGGTGAATATCCGTGTTCAATTGAATCGAAGGATCGATCCGGGTGTCTAAAAAACCTGAATTCGCATAAAGTTTTAAAAGAGCCAGCGTGGAGGATCGGAGATTGTCTTCTAAAAATGGCGCCTCATTATGGATTTTTATTTGTTTAAAAAGAACGTCCTTCGAAAAATAACTGTTCCCGAACACACCCACTCCTTCGATAAAAGTTCGTTCTCCTTCGGAGAAATCGATTGCTATGAAAACTTTTTTCCGTAACGAATCGACGACTACTTCGTGATTGGAGACACGGGCTTCTAGAAAACCGTGCTGATGATAAAACCGTTCCAGAGTTTTTAGATCCTCTTGAAGAATATCGGGATGATATGCCGATGAATTCAGAAATGAAGAACGGCGGGATGACATGGCACGGCGGAGCTGATGATCCGAAAAAAAAGTATTTCCGTAAAAACAAATCGACTGAATTTTATATTTTTGATTCGCTTTACCCCAAAGGGGCACAATTAGAATCACAAACAGAATGACAAATAAAAATCGTATTTTTAATTTTTCTTTTTTCATTTGAATTTTAAACGGTATTTTAAATCGATCCCGGACTGTCCCTTCTGATCTGTTTCTCCTTCGATCGAAAAATGATTGGACAGTTTATAATCCAGCCGGATATTTTGCTCGTTGGAACTTCCGGCCGTTGTGGTATAGGAAATTTCAATACGGTTGTTCAATTTTTTTGAAGCTAACAGCTGGGGACCCCAGGTTTTCCCGAAACGAAACAGATTGCCTTCGATTGTAATTTCATCCAATCCTAACAATCCGCCTACTTTCCGGGCGGCATAACCGGAAATTTGCTGGCCGGAAAGTTCGGAAGCCCTTTCTCTGAGTATACTGCTTAATGTCATTTCCTTGCCGCTCTCATATTTTCCCATGATCTGATCCCGCGTGGCACCGACAGTCAGAAGGGCAATAATGTCCGATCTTTCGAGCGGCGGTTCGGAGGTTAATTCTACAATGGCTTCATCAAGCGGGCCGTTTATTTTAAGCCACACAGTATAGGGAACCCGGGATTGCGTTTGATAGCCCTTGATACTGGATGAAGCGCTCAATTCAAGAATTGGATTGATCCGGTTCGGATCAATAAAATCCAGTGTGCCTTTTTCTATTTTAAATTTTCTGTCCAGGTACAATACATATCCCTCTTTGGCAGACAGCCTTCCGGACAGGCCGGGCTGATTCATCGCACCGGTCAGCACCAGCTCCGAATGAAGCCTCAAACGGGCAAGATTGTTATCGATCCATATTTTATCGCTTTCAAGCAGTCGAATATTAAGACGAATCCGTGAATAAAAATAGGGAATACTTCGGACAGGTTTCGGCTTCTTTTCAATGATTGCGAGCAATGTTTTGGGCTGGATGGGTTTCATCAGACGTGTTTCACCAAGAACAATTTCTCCGGACACATGATATTCACTATTTTGTTTCTCCATTTGAAGCAGGGCAGAATCAACCGTACACATGAATTCTCCGGGACGTTTCATTTTAACGGCTTTCATCGAAGTGGAAATGTGCACGTCCTCGATATTTTTTCTTGAATAGACAATGGTTCCATTGGACGAAACAAATCCCTGTCCTGCGGAGAAAAAAAGCGTATCCAGTTCGATCTGCCGGTCATGAAGAGTCAACCAGGCCTTGCCTCGTGTAAAGGAAAGATCGGAATCGGGAATTTTAAAAGCACAGTTTTGTAAACGGACAAAGCCATTTAATTGAGGATCCGTCTGCGGACCCTGTAAATCGATCCTGGCCTGGACAGTACCCTGAAGATTTTCAAGGTCCGGTAATATTGGTCGAAACAGTGCGAGATTCAGATTGTCCATTTTTGAGCTGAGATGAAAGGAATCAGAAACAAGTGTACCCTGAATCAGCAAGGCTTCCTGATTCGAAACGTAAAGATGCATATTAATGCTGGAATTCTTCAATTCCCGTGTTGCAATATTCCCTTCGAAACGAAACGGGACTTCCTGAATGATACCGCTGACTGGAGCCATCTGAAAAAGTGTGTCTTTCAGGATAATATTGGCTGAAATGGATTGAATGGAAGGCGCATCGGTCGAAAGCTGAAGCTCTCCTCCGGTAATATTGATCAATCCTCTGAAAAGCGGATTTCTAACGTTTCCCTTCCATTTAAGATTGTGATTCATCAGACCGGACACGCGCATTCCGGATGGAAGAAACGGATTGAAAAGGCTCAAATCCGTATTCGAGCCTTTTGCACTTCCCTGCGTTGTTGATTCTCTACTGATCGCCCATTTGCCCTCCTCTGTTCTTGTAAAACAGAGATTTCCATTCAATCGGGTAAACTGTTTGTTTTTAAATAAAGTCAGATATTTTAATGTGAAGCACGCATTTTTAATACCGGCCAAACATAAAACGGAATCAATCCGGCTTTCCCGGTAGCTCAAATCATGAATTGACAACTGCAGGCGAGCGGATGGATGGCTCAACGATCCCGACATTTCCGAATGAAACTGCAGTTGCCCGGCAATGTCTTCCGGATGGCAGAGCAGCATCGCAATGGATTTCAGGTCGATTTGCTCTCCCGTTGTTTCTATCTCTATATTCGAATCATCGGCAATATTAAAATCAATTTTCAGAACGCCGGAATGGCCCTCATGAACCTGCTCCAGAGGAACAGAATAAATGTTTGACGCGGATTGCAATTGCAATAGAGATTGATCCCTTTGAAACGGCTTCCTTAAAAGATGGACAAGAAGTTGGCCTTTTGCCGTGCTAAGGGAGTATCCTCCGGAAATATTTAAACGAAGCGAATCACTGACCAGTTCGAATTGGGACACATGCAGCTGATGATCGGACAATTTCAATGAACCGTTTCCGCTGTCGAATTTAGCCGTTCGGAAAGACGGGTGATTGAGAACAAAGGATAGATCGATTTCAGGATTGCGAAGAGAGCCTCGCACTTGTCCGCGATAACTTAATCCACCCTTCAAATCCTTTAAATGGGTAAGAGACTGTAATGAATCGAGGGACTCCAATCCCCCTGAAAATTGAGACGATTGTATGTTCGCTTCGTTGTCTTTGTATTGCAGGCTGCCGGAACATGTATCCAGCGGAAAGTTTTGGAAAAGTATCTTTTCTGCGCTGAAATCCGCTGCGATCACAGGCGCCTTCAACGTTCCTCCGAAAATTCCCTGTGCGGACACACTTCCCCTCAGCTCGGGAACATCGAACGCTTCTGAAAAAATCTGCAACCGGGGAAATCTGACATCGAAATGCCCGTCTATTTTTTTGTCAATAAATTCCGATTCAGCAAAAACCGTCGCATCTTGATGATCGATGGATAACTCTGCTTTACCGTTTCGAAGCTGGAATTGAGCCTTCAAATCGGGTACCGGCTGTGAATGATAATTGATTTGTCTCATTTCTATTTCCGCATTGATATTCCATTTCATCGGAGATTTTTCGGTGGTTGATACCAATACGACCGCATCGACTTTCCCCTTATAAGGAGCATCCGTATGACCAGCCATCTTCATGAATTGATTGAGATCCATCTCTGTTGCTGTAAACCGGACATTATTCAATTGGTTCATCCCGGAAACAAATTCCCCCTGGCCAGTAATCTGACCTCCCAGAAGTCTGGCTTGAAAATTGTTCAATGTGAAAATACCCGGCTGCCATCCAATCTGGATAAAGCAATCATCAATCTCATTGCTACCCGCTTTTAACAAAGGAATGCCGATACCAGTTTGAATAACCGGACGATCGAGCGAACCGCCAAGACGGATGGCGATGTTTGCCTCACCATCCATCGGCCGCAAGTGTTTTGGAAGATGTGAAAACAGGGTGTCTGGAAGCAATCCGGGATTGGCCAGGATATGAAATTGACCCCGGAGCGAATTCATCGGTGCGGAATGGATCAGCTTCGCCATACCGGTAATGATTTGTCCTGAAAGATTGGTTCGCATCGAATCGAGGCAAAGGCTGTCAACGCACCATGATCCTGACAAAGCCATTATATCCCCAGTCAAGGGGATATCATTGTAATTAGCCGTAATGGAATCCGATGACAATTGAAACCGGTATATATTTTCTCCCTGATTATGGACATCGATTATAAGATTTTTCAATGAGCCATCCAGAGGGATCGATCTATCTTTATATTGGATTGATGAATTGGTGACATTGATCCGGTTCAACTGCAGACGGCTTTGTTTCCCAAAAGACGGTTTCTGTCCGGCAATATCAAAATGAGGCAGAAACAACATTCCCGAACTGTCTCGATTAAGATCGACATGCATCCCGTGGATATCAATGGATTGAAATAAAATTTTCCCTCGAAACAGGCTTAAAAGAGAAAATTTTATATTTGCGGATTGAAGATTAAGGAAGGGATTGGTTGGGTCAGCCGAGGGAACAACACGAATATTTTTAAAACGGATGCTGCTAAAAGATCCGGTGGAAAGATTGCCGATAGAGATTTTTGAATTGCTACTGTGCTTATTCAGAAAAATTTCGATTTGACTTTTTATTAAATAATCAACCGGCCTGATTATGATCAGACCAAAAATAAAAATACAACCTATCAGAAACCATCTCAGGCCAATCTTCCCGGATTTTCGTTTTGAATCATTATGATCCAATTTCGTGAATCCATTCCTGAATACCGGTCAGTATCATTTGAACAGCCACGGCAGTCACAATCAGTCCCGTGATTCGAACGAGAGGACCCGTGATATTGATTTTTTCCAAAATATCTCCGATTTGTTTTGCAGCAATCATAACTAAAAAATTGACAAAAAGAGCCAGACAGATGCAGAGTATCGTTTCGGAATACCCATTCAGGGAAGCAAAAGATATGGCGGCCGTGATCGTGCCGGGACCGGCAATCAGAGGAGCTGCCAGCGGCACCACTGAAATATCAAGAACACGCTGCATATCCGTTTCTTCAAAAAATTTACCTTTCCTTACAGCTGTCAATCCAACAATAAATAAAATAAATCCCCCGGCAATTTTCAATGAATAGATTTGAATGTGAAAAATGGAACTTAAAATAAAATTACCTGCAATCGAAAGGGCCACGAGAATCCCAAGAGCTACCAATGTCGATCGAAGACCAATTGCGAATAACTGTTTTTGCGAATAGGGTGGATCCATGGTTGAAAGTAAAAACACTTTGCTGATCGGATTGATTAAAGCCAGGAAATAGAGTGAACTTTTTATAATAGAGGCCACATCCATGACGATCCCTTCAATGTAAAATTAGTGATCGATTGTTTATAATGAGCATGAAATTATACTTCAATCATCTTTTTCCAATTAGCTTCGCTGTATCCAAACATGCGTGCAAAATCCTGTGATAGCCTGTTTTGAACCTGATCGAGTTCATCTTTCGACGATGAAGTCAATCTCATTTTACCTCCGGCAAACAGATCATGGCCGCCTGCATTTTTTGAATTTTTAACAAGCTTTTTAATTATCACACCTGCATGGGCTTTACGGTTTGAAGAACGTAAAGAAAGTATAAGATTTTTATGATACCTCCCGGAACAGAGACACCACCCGATTCCCTTTTGTGTCAGCATCATATCCGCAATTTCCCCCACAATATCGGGATAGGGAATATCTTCCAGATGAATGCACATGAGATGACGAAAAACCATCGCCCGTTTGATCGCTTCATAAATGTACAGAAAGTAGGACCGCGGCAGCTTCGGATGCGTGATTCTTGCTAATTTACGGAGATTCGATTTAGGATAGACAGCCAAATACGCAGCAATGTCGTGTTTGCTGGTTTCCCTGCCCAGATCCTGTGTTTCTGAACGGATGCCATAGGCAATGGCAGTTGCCAGATCTGCCGGAAGTGTCAGATCAAAGTGTTCCAGACACTGATAAATGAGAGTGGATGTTGCGCCAACTTCCGGGTCGATTAACACAAAATCCGATTTCAATCCTTTTCTTCTGGGATGGTGATCAAATACAATGTGACATTTTATTTTTTCGGGAAGGGAATGGTTCCCTGAAAAAGGCTGTGTATCCACAATCGCGATGCAATCAAAATCAGAGAAATGAATCCGACCCATTCGATGCAGATGAATTTTCAATTCCCGTACCATCGCACGGTTCTCAGCCCTTCCGATAAAACCTTCATAGACTAACCGGCTTTCGATTTGATAACAGTTTTTTACTAAAAACTGCAGAGCCCATGCGCTGGCAATCGCATCCGGATCGGGATTATCGTGCAGAACAATGAGTAACTTCTTCTTCCCCGCTAAAGTCCGATCCAGAGCCTGGCAAATTTCATTATCATTTTTTATCAACACCGAAAAATCCTGAAACAGAATCCGAGATTATTGTACCTGTTATAAATTATACTTTAAAACCAAACACAATGCAAGGAAAAATTTTACTTGACATATTCATGATTTTTCTTAAAATACATTAACAGTATACCTCATTATTTAACAATCCATATAATCGCTCAAAATACCAGGAGGCATTGATATGATATTGCATCATCAGTTCGTAAAAATTGCAAAAAAATATAATAAAAAAATCGCCATTGTGGACCGCACCCGTAATTCTCGCGTCGATTATTCCAAGGCATTGATCGCATCTTTGATTTTGACAAAAAAAATTAAAAAATATGAAGAAAACCACATTGGTTTGATGATTCCCACCTCCGCCGGATGCATGCTTGCCACACTCGGAACTTTAATGGCCGGCAAGATACCTGTCATGATTAACTACTCGACGGGCGCCGATCAAAACTGCATCTACGCACAGGATAAAATCGGATTCAAGACCATTCTTACATCCAAAGCCCTTCTTGAGAAGATCGGATGCCCCATGATTGAAGGCATGATTTGTCTTGAAGACATCATGGAAGGCATATCTGTAGGAAATAAATTAAGTGCGGCCCTAAAATCAAAAATGTCGGCCGAAGCGATTATAAAAAGTTATCCCCAGGCACATCCAGACGATACCGTTGTGATCCTTTTCACAAGCGGCAGTGAAAAAGATCCCAAAGCGGTTCAGCTGACACATCGTAACATTGCCAGTAATGTGGTAGACGCAATGAAAATGTTCAGATTGACAGAAAACGATATTATACTTTCTGAACTGCCGATGTTTCACTCTTTTGGCCAGACTGTAGATTTCTGGCTCCCCATCGCCAACGGCATGACCGCTGTTACCTATGCCAATCCACTGGATTATAAAACCATTCCCAAAATTATTAAGGAGGAAAAGATCACAATGGTAGCCGCCACACCTATTTTCTTGGGCGGTTATTTAAAGGAATCTCAACCGGGTGACTTTAAAACATTACGAATCGCCATTGCAGGAGCGGATAAATGTCCGGATTGGTTAAGAGACGGTTTTAAAAAGAAACACAACATAGTCCTTTTGGAAGGATATGGTGCGACCGAGACTGCTCCTGTTGTATCTGCCAACACACCTTGGGAGAACAAACCGGGAAGTATTGGAAAAACATTGCCCTCGGTACAGGTTAAAATTACAGACATCGATACAGGAAAAAACCTGCCTCGGAACAAAGAGGGAAAGATCCTCGTCAAAGGGGACAATGTAATGAAAGGATATTTTGATGACATCGAAGAGACTTCCTTTCGAATCAAGGACGGCTGGTATGATACAGGTGACATGGGAATTATTGACGAAGACGGTTTCATCTGGCATCGGGGTCGTCTGAAACGTTTTGTAAAAATAGGCGGTGAGATGGTTTCGTTGGTAAAAACCGAAAGCGTTTTGGAAGGACTGCTTCCTGACGGCGTGAGTTGTTGCGTGGTCGAAATTCCCGATCCACAAAAAGGGGCCAGATTGGTCGCAGCAGTAACACAAAAAGTCGATGAAAATGAGATGCGTAAAAAAATGGGGAAAGAGTTACCACAAATCAACATTCCCAGCCGGTTTATCGTATTTGATGAACTTCCTAAAATGGGAAGCGGGAAATTGGATTTCAGGACAATTACCGATATGGTGAGGAAGACATTGAATAAATAAAAGTGATCGGGACAAGCAATTACCTTAATGGCTTCTGTTTTTGATCAGAAGCCATTTTTTATTTGCATGAAAAAAAATTTGTATTTATTTTATAGATAGTTATTCATCAAGCATCTCTGGCACTGCTTCCCGTAGTTTAAATATCTTTCAAACATTGTTCATAAGGATACCTTCATGAAGAAATGGATTCTGTTCTTTTTTTCATCCGTTTGTATTTTTCAGTCCATCGATGCATTTTCACAAATTGTATTATCGGAAATCATGTACGATCCGGCCGGATCCGAATACACCGACGAATTCGTCGAATTGTTCAATCTTAGCCGGACTGATTCAATCAATCTGTCCGGATGGCGGATCGGAGATGGAACGGATGAAGACCGAATCATCGATGCCGGACAAGGACTTCGGATTGCACCTCAACAATACGGGTTAATCCTTGATCCGGATTATTTTGAAGAGTCAAACCAATATAAAATGCTCATTCCCGAAACAGCCCTGATTCTCACTATTGACGGATCGACTTTCGGAAGCGGTGGTCTGTCAAACAGTCGGGTTGAAACGGTCACCGTCTCTGATTCTTCCCATCAACTCATCGCTGAATACGCGTACACATTGGGAACTCTTTCCGGGCACTCGGAGGAAAAAATCGATCTAACAGGTCCGGATACAAACGAAAACTGGACGCAAAGCAGGGAGGAGAACGGTACTCCGGGATCGAGAAACAGTGTTGCCCGGCTTATGTACGATTTATGTCTATCCAGAATATGGACAAACCCTGTAAATCCTTTAGAAGGTGAAAACATTCAAATTCACGGGACTATTGATAACAATGGCACTGAAAGTATTGAGGAATTTTCAATCATTCTGTTTGAAGAGTTTAACAATGATTCACTGCCTGAAGAGGAAGAAATACTGAATCGCATTGATGAAATATCCTTGCTGGAACCCGGGGATTCAATTGCAGTCAATTTCATCTGGCAAAATGCGGAACCCGGATTTCACACAATGGGGATGTGGATAGACTGTCTGGAAGATGAACGGCCAGATAACAATGTCCTTTTCTTTTCTCTGTTTGTTGGTTATGCCACCGGACAACTGATCATCAATGAAATTATGTACGATCCCGGTCCGGACCAGCCCGAATGGATTGAAATTTTCAATAAAAGCGAAAAAACGATCGATCTTGAGAAATGGCGAATATCGGACAGCGTGACGGAAAATAAAATTCTTGTGACAGAACAGCCTTGTCCGATCTTGCCCAGAAGCTATGCAGTATTTGCAGAAGATTCATCCCTGCTTGAAATCTTTCCGGAAATACCAGATGAAAGCCTCGTTGTTATCAAATCCTTTCCCGGGATCAACAACGATTCCGAAACAATTGTCCTTTACGATCCCTCGGATCACGTTTCGGATCAAGTGGCTTTCTCATGCAATTGGGGAGGCGGCAACGGCGTCTCTCTGGAGCGGATTAATCCCGGAATCGACTCGAACGACAGCATCAATTGGAGTTCCTGCGCCGCTTTTGCCGGCGGTACGCCCGGAACGGAAAACAGCATTTTTACATCCATACTTCCCCCGGAAACGTTGATTGAAATCTCCCCCTCTCCCTTTTCACCAGACGGCGATGGTTTGGAGGATGTCACTATTATCTCCTATTATCTTCCGATGCAGATCGCATACGTGAATCTTCAAATATTCGATATTCGGGGAAGATTAATCCGGACTCTCCTCGGTGCCAGTCAGTCAGGCTCTTCCAGATCCGTCATTTGGGACGGTAAAGATGATCAGGGCCGGGTTGCACGGATGGGAATATATATTGTGTTTTTAGAAGGGCTGGACAACTGTCGAGGTACCACTTTGGCTGAAAAAACAACTGTTGTGCTTGGGGGAAAACTATAATTGAATAAATTGTCCACATTTTTCCCACAAAAATTTGTTACTTTTATTTTATAAAGACTTACATCTTATATGGGAATGTTTAATAATGAGTTGAATCGAATTATTAAAAAATAAAATCGAATTAAAAATATAGGCTGAATTTATAATCATATGAATAACAATAACTTACAAGATTTATTCCTGTAAACTTTAGCGAGGCTGAACTCAAATAGACTATTTTTTCTACCTTTTTTAATTTATGTTGAAAAAATGGTGTGTATTTATAATAACTGTTCCTGTGCACAAGTTATCCACATCACAAATATCATGAAAATTGGAATAAAAAACGAATTTCAATAAGATAAATATTTATAAAGAACTTGCTTTAAGATAAAATTTTTAATATATTCATAGAATTCATTATTATAACTGAACAGAGGGGAGGTTTTGATTTATTCATGCCAGCAGTTAAAGTAAGAGACAATGAACCTTTTGAGAGAGCATTCAAACGATTTACAAAACAATGCGAAAAAGCTGGATTGATGTCAGATATAAAAAAGCATCAACATTATGAAAAACCCAGCGAAAAAAAGAAACGAAAAATGAATGCAGCAAAACGAAAGCAACGAAAACTTCATGCTATTTTTGGTGATTGACAATATTTTATTCTGTTCTTTGGATTAAAGGAATTTCTTCATGACCATTCAAGAAAGACTGACTCAGAATATGAAAACAGCTCTGAAGTCTAATGACAAGGTCCAACTTGAGACAATTCGTCTTCTTCGGTCACAATTACAAAATGCCGGTATTTCCAAAGGCAAGGAGCTGACTGAAGAAGAAGTTATTGAGGTCATGATCAAAGAGGTTAAAAAAAGAAAAGAATCCATCAAAATGTTCGAGGATGGAGGAAGACAGGATCTTGTGGACAGGGAAACACAGGAACTTGAAATTCTTTCTTCCTATCTTCCGAAAGCACTTGATGAAAAAGAACTTGAAGAGATCGTCAACCAGGCCATAAAAGAAGTCAGCGCAGAAAGTAGTAAAGATATGGGAAAAGTCATGGCCGTCGTCATGCCAAAAATTAAAGGACGCGCAGACGGGAAACAGGTCCAGGAACTTGTAAAAAAGAAGTTGAGTTGATCGCTGATTGGATAATTCAAAAAAGCCCTGTAATAAATAACAGGGCTTTTTTTATTGGACAATGCTATTTGCCCCTCTTGACTTTTATATCATATAAACCTAAATTTTAAAAGGATAATTCAATAAAGGCATCAAAATGAACGCAATCGATATTGGCATCTGTCTTGTTATTGCAATCTTTGGAGTGAAAGGATTCATCAGGGGTATTGTGATTGAAATTTTCACTCTGGCTGGCATGATAGTCGCCTACATTATCTCTATCCGTGAAATGAATTTTTTAGCGGACATCATAATCAAGAACATTCACATTCCACCTGTCATTGCCTCGACGATTTCTTTCCTGATTCTTTTTATCGCAATTGTCTTTCTTTTCCGCTGGCTTGCCAGTGCTCTCAAACTTTTTGCCCGATGGACATTCATCGGGTGGATCGACAGTCTGGGCGGACTGATTTTTGGTTTTTTCAAAGGTGCCCTCATCACCAGCTTAATCATACTGCTTGTTTCGCTGATACCCCTTTCTTCTGAAATTGACAAACTGCAGAAAGAATCTTTTCTTTTTAAACCGATTCGTTCTGTCGCACCTGTCGTATTTAATATCATTAAACAAGTAATTCCGCATTCAAAAGATTTTTATGAGGAATTGAAAGAAAGTCTCAAGGAAAAAACTGATACGGCAGCGGAACATGCCCTGTTAAAAAAGTTGGACTCGATACAAACCGGTTTACAGGAAATTGAAAAGCCAGAACAATAAAACATCCGGTACAATACTGGAATTCGATACCGTACTTGCCCGGGTATCGACGTTTGCTTTGTCCGTTATGGGACAAGAGCAAATTCGTCAATTGAACTTTATAACTGATTCCGAATTGCTGAGAACAGAATTAAGCCGTGTAACAGAAATGCGTGATGTGCTTCAATATGACGATCCGTTTCCTATCGAATCATTTGCAGACATCAGATCCCTTTTTAGAAAGACAGGGATAATAGGGGCCTTTCTTCTCCCTCAAGAGTTCAATTCAATAAAACATTGTTTATGGTTAGCAAGACAGATCAACCACTTTTTTCAAACGCGCTCTGAAAAATATCCCCGGCTTGAAAAAATTATTGATAAAATAAAAGTACTGCCGGACATCGAAAACGCCATTTCCAAAATCATCGATTC
>CAZTZL010000009.1:43524-62141 GCA_964617625.1 uncultured bacterium | reverse complement strand
AGCGGATGTGTGCCGTCTTTTTTAAAATCTTTTTTATACACCAGAGAAATCGGCACCCGCACATCATCAGACGCAGTGGCAAAGACCCGTTCGGACTGATACTGCGCCGGATCATAACCGCCGAGCACCTCATCCTGCTTCTTTAACTCTCTCGTTTTGTTTTCCAGATCGTAATCATAGACTGAACGGGGCGTGATTAGCGAGGTATATTTGAAACGCAAAATCCGGGTATTGTAATCGGGATTGTTGTCGGAATCGATCGTATAAACCGGTTCGGGAAAATCGACAAAATGGGTTGCTCCGCTAAGAAGATTTTCAACCAGTATTTTTTCCAGACCGTTCTCCCGTTCATACACGATTAGGTGATCGCGAAAACAATCTATCCCGCTCAGTAATACATTCAGTCTGTGTCCGATTTTTTCCTTCCAGTTGCTCTTTTCCGGCCTGGCAACCGGCGTTTCTAACAGTCGGAAATTAATCGCTTTTTCATTGGTCAGGATATAGAACGTATCGCCGTGATGATCGATGGTATATTCGACACCGGTAACGCGCGGCTCAAACAGCTTGAATTGTCCGGCCGGCTGGTCAGCGGACAGATAATGCACTTCACTGGTGATCTGACTGTTGAGAGTCAAAAGCAGATAGGCTTTGCTGCGGGTTTTGGCGATTCCGAGATAGAACATTTCGTCCGGCTCGTGAAAAACCACTGCGTCGTTTCCCGGCTTCTCGCCCAGCCTGTGCCGCCAGAGTCTGTCCGGCCGCATGATCGTATCCAGAGTGGTATAAAAAACAGTCTGATTGTCATTGGCCCATTCCAATCCGTAATACACGTCGCAGATGGTGTCCGGCAGCATCTGGCCGGTTTTCAAATCTTTAACGCACAGCATGTACTTTTCGGAACCGTTGAAATCGACCGCGAAGGCCAGTTTATTCTGATCGGGGCTGATCTTGAATTCACCGATCTCACAATATTTCTTGCCGGCGGCCAGCACATTTTGATTAAGTAAAATCTCCTCCGAGGCAGACAGGTCGCCTTTCTTCCGGCAATAAATCGGATACTGGCTCCCCTTCACGGTCCGGGTGTAGTAATAAAAACTGTCGATCTTGACCGGAACAGAGATGTCGGTTTCCTTGATCCTTTTCAGCATTTCCCGATAGAGTTTTTTCTGCATTTTCCGGGTCGGTTTCATCACTGATTCGGTATACTTGTTTTCATCTTCGAGGTATTGAATCACGCTGGGATTGGACTTTTCCCTCAGCCAGAAATAGTTGTCCACAAGCGTATCGCCCATAATGACCGTTGTTTTGGGCTCTACTTTCGCAACCGGAGGCATGGCCGGTTTCTGCGAACAGCCAACCAGTATGATTAATACCATCCATACTGCAATTAATTTGATCCTTTTCATAGATTGCCTCTCCTCTTAAAAGCTCAAACCATTCACTCTGGATTCATCATACAGAATAATAACTTATGTAATCCCTGCTCCGGTTCGGATAATGAATTTCGCTCAATCTATTATAACGAGCAATACACACGAATCAATCAGAACCACTTTATTTCAATAACAAAAGCTTCCGGTACTGACAGAACTCTCCGGCCTGGAGTTTATAGAAGTAGACGCCGCTTGTCCATCCTGAGGCATCCAGCAGCACGCTGTATTTGCCGGCCTGCTTCTCTTCTTTAACAAGCGTTGTGACTTCTTTCCCAAGCGTATCATATAATTTCAGTGTAACCTGGCTGGGTCTCGGAACCGCAAATACGATCGTTGTAGTGGGATTGAATGGATTGGGATAATTCTGAGCCAGATAGTACGATTTAGCCAAATCTTCTGAATAAGCCACCTCGGTATCATTTCCATCTGTTAACCGGATATCATCAAAGTACCAGTACTCCTGATGCTCTCCCCCGAAATCAGGCAATACGACGATTTTTTGATAGACGTTCGATGTTGCTCCTGAAAAATCAAAACTCAATTCTTCCCATTCATTATAGGTGGTGGTGGTTGCACTGACTTCATAGAAAACCTCGCTGTCATCATATTTTTCCAGTTTGAATAAAAAAACGAGACCGTCTAATGGTGCCATCACTTTGATTTTAAAAATAGCCTTTTCCGTAAAATCAATCACTTTGAATTTGGCCGTGCAGTAGGCCCCTTCGTAAGTGCACGTCGACGTCAAGAATCGGCCCACTTTTGCACTGGTGTTGATTCCTCTTGGATCGGGATTGTCAACTTTCGACATTTGTGCCGTATTTGGACTGGCGCAGTCCCACCGGGCCCAGCTATAATTGTCATCATCAAAATTGACAAACATGCCGTTTCTTTCGTCGTAGTCAATCTGGCCTTGAACTGTAGAAAAAATGGCAACCACTTGTATCAGACAAAAGATGGTATAAAATTGTTTTTTCATTTTAAACCTCCCAAATCTTTATTTATTCAAATTCCTTTTAGATTTTTAATGATCGTCTATCTTTCAATCTCGTTCCCAAACTCCAGTTTGGAAACGAGAATAAAATTCAATACTCAAAACCACAAAAACCGTTTTTTTATCATTGGTATCTCTTCCACTTTCACTTCACGACCGATCAGTTTTCCCAGATCTTTCTCAAACTTGATCACGTCCGACCGGACACTTTTACGGATTTCGCGGTCCTTGAAAAACTCCAGAATCTGGACATTTTTCAATTCGGGCCTGATATAAATATCAGGTTTTATCAATTTCATCTTGCTTTCAAGGACGGCGTCTTCAAGTATCTGATAGGAATTCATGATACTCTCGAACATGGATGGCTTTGCGTTTTTTTTATGGGGGACAACTGTTCCCGAAACATCAATAGCGATTAGAATATCACACTCATTCCGAATGATATCGTAAGGCACGGGATTCACCACGCCGCCGTCAATCATAACCGTTCCGTTCAACACTGCCGGCACAAAAACGGCAGGAACGGAAATGCTGGCGCGGATTGCCGGAATCAATTCTCCGGAATCGATAATTACCTCTTTCCTTTTCCAATAATCCGTCGCGACTACTTTTAAAGGAATGGGAAGTTTGTCAAATGTGCGGATGGGAAGATATTTATCCAGGAAATCCTCGACTCCTTTTCCTTTCACCAGTCCGGTATGCCCGAAAATAGAAAAATCGACCATTTTACTGATTTCAATAACACCGACTTTCTCTAAAAGACCTTCCATTTCCTCACCGGAAATCCCGGACGCATAAAATCCGCCGATTATAGCGCCAATGCTCGTCCCCGAAATCACCGAAGGTTTCAGCCCCATCTGGTCGAGTGCTTTGATAAATTCGATATGACAGAGACCTCTGGCACCCCCACCTCCCAGCGCCAGTCCGATACGTTCATTCATACACTTCTCAATTCTATTAATGATAAATAAGCGGATTAAATCAATTTATTGACATACCCCTTTATCACCCCTTGAAGGGGGAATAAAACGGGGGTATAAAATACATTTCTCTTTATCAATGACCAGACTTTTACAGTACAAAATCCACTTCGCTCTGCGGTGTCCGGCAGTCCATGTCGAGACCCCGGTCTCGGTGATCGGCAATTTCCGCGGCCACACCAATGGATCTCCCGAGAAGAAAAAGAACAAAGACCAAATCCTGCACTTGTTTTACATCGAGCCGCTTTTCCTGATAATCGTTCCAGATCAATTTCATTGTGATCACGGCCAGGACCGCATCGACATTCACGCAGAACACCTGCTCCGTTGCCCCCTCTCGAAAGAGTTCCCGTACCAGTTCATGATAAAAATCGAGGAACATATTGTAGATATTCTTGCTCTCCATTTCTTTTCGGATAAAATCCTCGCGGGGATCGATGTTCACAGCGTTTCCCTTGAAAACCGGATGGCCGATGCATGGAATCCGTTTGTAGTTCAGTTTGCCGGTCTCCTTCTGCTGAATCTTGTATCGGGCATAAATCTTGGCGGCCTGATTAGCCATAGCGTTGAGATCGAGCGATTCATTTTTCTTTCCGGGATCTTTGAGTTTGGATTCCTTGAAAATGTCCATGAGATAATCAACCGCCTCAAACCCATTGCCCCCGTGAGCCAGCCCCGTGTTGCTCAGGTATCCGACAAACGCCATTGAAATATGATTTCTTGCGCTGACCGATTCTTTTCCCCCTTTTGCGGAAAGTGTCCCCGGACCGTTTGTAATGGTCAATCCGAGGAGATATTTGAGCTCGATCAGTTCAATCCGGGTTGGTTTTCTTCCGAAAAGAATTTTAAAAATCTGATCCGTGAAACTGGATTTAAAAGATGGGTTTTCTAAAAATACAAGGTTTTTCCAATAAACATTATTTGAATCAATTACAGAAAATGCAACCAGTCTGGACAAAATATAAATGTAACTGACCGCGTCCTCGACTGTCAGCCGGCTGATCCGCTTCTCGAGCATGGGTTTCCAGAACAGGTCAATAGCAAAAAAGGCGACCAGAAATTCCAGATTTAAAAGCCCGGTCTGACCCGATTTGCCGGACAACTTTCCGATGTGATGATACAGTTTAAGAATCGGGCAGTTGTCAGTCAGGGATTCGATTTCTTTGCTTAGTTCATCAGGGATGCCGGAACCGGTCGAATCTTTATAACCGGACAGATATTTCAGGACTTCCTCACCCAGCGCTTTCGGATAAGAAGTCGTATCATCGCGTATCTCAAACCGGCGCAACAGATCGATGAGCCACTTTGTGTGCTGCCGGATAGTTTCAAGCACGGATTGATTCCCGATGAATACGATCTGTGAGCTCAGTATCGCATTGGGTGTACAGTTGTTTTCCCGGGCCCGGTCGATCACTTCCATTTCCTTTTTATCAGTTTTAAGAAAAAGATTCAGGAGGAGGTTCATGATTTGGATATCCTGCTTTCGGGGCATTACTTTGGCCAGTGCGAAATAGAGGTTGGCTTCAAAACTGTTTTTTGCCAGATCAATGACCGGTTTCCCGTGAAGTTCCGCGACCAGTGTTTTGGGATTGATTTTCGATGCTCCGGATTTATTCCGCATGTTCTGCCGCAGATAACGCACGCCCACCTGCTTGTTGATTTCACTGATTCGCTCGTTATAGGGAGATATAGCCCGAACCACGGGGATGTTCAATTCCGGTGGCAGCTGAACGAAATCGTCGCTGATCCAGAGTTTCAGGGCAAGATCGCCGGAATCTTTAAAATCCGGCTTTTCGCCCATTTTTTTAAAAACAGCTTTCATGGCTTCGGGAATATGCTGGATCGTCTGGACGCGGACACCTTTTTTACTAACTTTTGGATTCGAGGGATCGAAAACCGGCATACCGAAATATGCGTCAAACCAGCGTGACTTGGTTTCGGCATCGTCTCCGCTTCCGGCCATGGCACCGGCATGACCGCACGACCGCATCAGATCTTTTTTCCAGCTTCCGGTCACGCAGGCAATAATCGGTTTGTTAAAACTGAACCGGCGTTCACGTATCCATTCCAGCGCCTGTTTTTCGTAATAGCCGCCCGGTTCCACATAAACCACAACCGCTTTGGTGCGGGAATCGTTCTGCGCGGCAAAGAGAAACTCGGCCAGCGCAAAGTGAATGTAAACATCCTTTCCCGAGCTCACGACCGTGGATACGCCGAATCCGGCCGTGCGCAAATATTCCGTGATGGTTGTGGTAAAATTTCCTGAATTGGAATGAATCGCTATGGACCCTTTTTTCAGCGTCTCTTCAGGCAGGTCTCCTCCGAGAGCGCCGCCGACACGCACGTGATCCCAGGCGTTGGCCACACCGAGACAATTCGCACCGATCACATCCACGCCGGCTTCCTGGCAGATGAACCGGACATTTCTCGAATCTCTCGTCGGCACTTTTTCGGTGACGATAACAATCCGTTTAAGATCATTATTAAACCGGACCAGTTCCCAAACGGCCTGGCTGACTGCGGCAGGCGGCAGATAAATGACGCCGATATCGAATTTGTAGCCGTTCTCCATCACATCCCGGACGCTCCGGTAGATGGGGATATTTCCCATGGCAGTTTCAAGCGCGCCGCGCCGGCCATACTGCACACCGACAACAATATTACCGCCGCTGTACTCATGGGAAACCGGCGTCACTTTCCGGCTCTCGCTTCCGAGAATGTTGATTACACAAACCCTGGATTCTTTTGTGATCAGTTCTTCGAGGGAGTAAATTCCCACAAAATAAGGAAATGGTTTTGTAATCAATTGTCTCATACTGTTCCTGAATCCCTTTTATTTCAACTTAACAGTGTGGATCCCTCTTCGAATAAACGGGTGAACCATATTGAAATTCATAACTTTTTCATTTTGCTTGAAATTTTTTATTTCCCTCTTTCCCCCACCAGCCATCGATCCGTTTGGCATACTCGATCACTTCGATCATGGAAGTATCATGGCCAAACATCTTGTACGGCATTTTCAGTGTGTCCAAAATATCTTTCGCATACAGCATTCCACGAACGAGGTTCGGCCCCCCCCTGCCGATCACCACATAAATCGGCTTTTTCCCATACTGGGCGACGTGATCTCTCAATGCATCAAAAATTCCCTTGAAAGTGATAAAAATATCGGTGTTGTTGGCCTTGCCTCCAATGATTAAAAGCACACTGGCCTGATTGTACCAGTGCTTGAAAACGATTCGCGCAATGTCAGCCATTTTTTCATAGGGCGGATTGCCGCCGAAATCGGAAGCAAAAACGGCTTTGTCTCCCAAAATTTCCGTAGCCGCCGCATTGGCGCCTCCGCCGAACATGAATGGAACAATCGTTCCTGCCGGATTGAGTTCGAGCACATCGCTCTGTCCCTGATAGGTGCGCAGACGGTTGATTTCGGATTCAAACAGCGTCTCCTCGGATTGAAAAATTGTTTGAGGCAATCCGAGACGCCTCCACGCTGGATTATCCTGATCGAACGCCGCCTTGAGATCACACGCGACGGGAATGTACTGATTTCCGGTATATTTCATGAGAATCGGATTCAGTTCGAGTGTGGTTAGTCCGAAATCATCATAGAGCGCCCACAGCTTGGGAAGATTTTGCACCAGCGGAGATACAAACTTCTCGGGACAGCCCACATCGTTCAGTGCATTCGTAATATCGAAAGATTTAATGCCGATGAAAGGATCTATCCACACGACCCGTTTTTTCTCGGGAGGGAGTTCTTCGACATCCATGCCCCCGAACGGTGTCAGTGTAAAAATCGATTTGCGTTCCACAGTGGATTCACTGATACTGAAATAAACTTCAATTTCAGATGGGATAAATTCCTCGAATGTGACGCCGTTTGCCCGCACGGTTTTGGCGCCGTACTGATGTCGTGCGAAATAAAGCGCCTCTTTGGCTTCCATGGCATCGGAAACATTATCGACGATGCGTATCAATCCCGCTTTTCCCTTTTTTCCCACTCCTCCGTAAAAAACAGGCTTAACCAGAATCCTGCCGTATTTATCCAGCATTTGCTGAATTTCCTCTCTCGTGGCGCTTCCGTTCCTTATTTCCGCCACAGGGAAATCGACAAGATCGAGCAGTTTCGACCCGTATTTCAATCCGGTAATTTGCATAATGATACCTTTTCAGAACACGTAACTTCTGAAAAATACTCAGAAAAAATTATCATGCTGGATTTATTTCAGCATCTAAGAATATTAGTCTCTGAAACAAGTTCAGGGTGACACCTATTTTTATCACTGCAATTCATTTTTCAGAAGCTTCAATACATGATTTTTTTTTACCATCACTTATTTTTTTAAAATATCATCCAGAACGCCTTTGGCTTTGTTTTTGAGTTGTTCTTCTTCTTTCGCCTTTTTGTTATCAATGTCCTTTTGTATCTTCTCGATCTTGCCGAGAACAATCATTTTCTGTGTTTCTATTTCCTTTTCATATTTTTCAATGATTCCTTCGATCTGGCCGCGCTTCTCCTGATAGAGCTGTTCCAATTCTTTCTCTTTTTCCTGCCTGATTTTCTGAATGCGTTCTTTAATGCGGTTCTGGGCATCGGCCAGCGCTTTGGCTCCAATACGCTTCAGCTCCTGGCTGATCCTTTCATCGATATTCGAATCCATTTTTAAAGTGAGATCGTCTCCGTCTCCCCGGATGGTGGTTTGAATGGTAATCATATCCATATGTTGAATGACATCCCGGACAATTTTTTCGAACTGGTTCGGTGACTGAATCTCAGAAAAGTCGAACGCCAGCCCCCTGGAAAGGACATCGAAACGAATCGTGTATTTTTCTTCCTCAAACTGGACGACACAGTCGATGTCGGCCTTTCCCTTTTGAATCTTTTGCGGCAAATATATTGATTTTTGAATCTCCACATTGTTCAGGCTCACATTCTGGAAACGGATCTGGAAACGGTCTCGTGATATTTCAGTTGTATGATCCAGGCTTGCGTTCATGGAGATAGCCCTCTGATCCGCTTTCTTTCCGACGATATCGATCAGCGTGGGCTGGCCGGTTACCCACGGCTGGGAAGTGATGCCCTGTGCTTCTCCCTGAAGCATCAATCCGGGATTTTGGCCGGAAGAACCAGTCTGCCCGGAAAGATGGATTTTTTTGATCAGAAACGACGGCCACCGATGATAGTCTGCAAAATAGATAGTCTGGCCGGTCATTCTTACCTTCTTCTCTTTCTTCGGCTTATCACTCTTTTTCGGCATGTATTTCCGGACCGTTTGTACATAGCCGATGTATTTATTAACCTGCCTTACAACGGTTCCTCCGAAAAGAATATTCCCGATATTCGTTACGCTCAGATCGGGCAGCTTGGCTTTTTGAAGCACCTTTTGATAATCCTCGCGAAACCAGCCGTTCACCGATTTACTGTAGGAAGAAAACCGGTCAAAATCGGTTTTAATCTCTTTCTGTTTGGTTTGGACGGTTTCGGAAATGGTATTGAGCTTTTTCTGCGCGGACTGCACCTTTTTTAATGCATCGTAAAGTTCGGGCAGTGTTTTGATTTTTTCCGGTTCGATACTGGCGAATTCGGCGCGAATGGATTTCAAATCCTCTTCAGGCTGAAAAGAGTGGTAAAACTGATCCCATTTTTCCGAAGTCGCCTGAATATCGGTTTTCACGGAATCCACACGGTTCGCCATTTTAAGATCGACCAGGGCAAAAAGGCTGTCCAGATTCATCTTCCGTTTGACCTGACTCATATCGAACTGCATCACAGGCAGCCGGTCGATTTGCTGATCCAGTTTCCCTTTGACCTTGTCAAAAAGTCCCGGCTGGTCTTTCTTCTTTTTGGATTCTTTTTTCACGGCTTTTTTTGGCAGAGCGCCGTCAAAAGTACGGTCCGTGCCGGAACGGACATCGGCCAGGGTCATCTCGTCGATGACGATTCGTTTTCTTAAAAGCGCTGGCACATTCAATTTAAAAGCGGTTCGGCCCGTTTCGACGACATTTTTCATCGTATGAGCCGGATCGGTAACCTGAAGCCGCTGCCATTCGATCGAGAGCGGACTGAGACCAAGATCGAGGCCGTCGATATCGACCCTCGCACCGACGATGGCCTGTCCGGTTTTTTCGAGACCGGATTCAACCCACCGGTCAATAAATATAGTTGAAATAATCCCGATTATGATGATCAGGATCACAAATGTAATGATTCCTTTCCAGCGCATGACTCATTCCCCCAGTTTTCTGACTTTAAAATAGAGTTTGACAAGTTTGCTGCCCTTAAAAATTTGGAAGAATTTCACTTTCTGCAGTTTCTCGTTCCATGAACTCCGATAGACGACGACCAGTTTCCGAAATAATAAATACGCCGGGACAAATATTATCAGGGAAAATGCAAAACTTCCCATAACAATTGTATTGTTGAAGCGCGTCAGCGGCGCAATGGGCGCGTTGTAGAACGTGGTCCAGATCGGTTTCAAAAATCCGATCTGCACGAGGATGACAAATCCGATTGAATGAAAAAGAGGATCGAGAAAAAAAGCGAGGAGACTGCATAAAAGCCATCCGAAAAGCGCTGCGGAAATATTAACATTCAAAATAAAAATCAGGAAGACGATTCCCAGATTGTGCAGACTCATTAAAGGTGTAAATCCGAGAAAGGTCCCCAGAGCGAATCCCCAAGCGATTTGACCCGGGGATGCGTTGGACCGGAGAACCTTGATCAGCTTTCCGAAAATTTTTAAAAATATCATGTTTCAACCTCTTCAATATTCAGGATAATTTACCGAAAACCATGAACGCGCCGATAACGATGAATACCGCGCCGGCAAGTCGATGAACAAGTCCCATTTCCTTGACATATTGACTGATTAAACTACCCAGAATCACGGCTAAAAAAGAAGTCACTATGAGGGCAAAAGACGCCCCCAAAAATACGGCCAGTTTGGATTTCTGGGCCACTGAAAAGCAGAATACAGCTAACTGCGTTTTATCACCCAACTCCGCCAGAAAGACGGAGACAAACACGGTTGCCATCACTTTCCAATCCATTGAATCTCCTTATTTTTTACTTTCTTCCAATTTTCGAATCAGCCTTGCCAGACGGTACTCCAGATCCTGACGTTCAACAGCATGATGATATTCCGGATGTAGCTCTTCGGTAACCCGGATTCGTTTCAACGCCCGGTTCACGATCTCGACGGCCTGTGGATAATTTCTTTTACGGTGCTCATAATATTTCGCGATCTCCTCGTACGGCAGAATTCCCCCGACCGAGCGTTCGACCATCGATTGCCAGATTTCGAGCGCCTCATCCCAGCGTTCGAGCCGCTTAAATAATATTCCCAGCGTGCAAACCATCTCTTCGTTGTCTTCCGGATCATTGGAACGGCGTATCGCTTCTTTCAGACAAACAATTGCGGATTCGGATTGTGACATCGATTCGAACGTCCGGCCCAGACTGTATAAATCGACGGGATGGCTCAACTTTTCGAGCGGTGCTTCGTGGATCTGTCCGGTCAGTCCGGCCAATGCCGCCAGAGCGATAATGTCCCAGCGATTATGCTGAAATACGGAAGCCAAAGATCGGCCGTTTTTTGTTCGGAGGTATTCAAAATAAATAGACGGTATTAAAAAACCGGGAATATCATTTTCGCGTTCGAATCCCAAAATCGTCTTTTCCACGTTGGATAAAGAACAGTCTCCGATCCGGCGGCGCCACAGTCTGCGGACGGGAAACAACAGATCGAGATGAGGCGTATCGACTGCTGGATTTTTCATTCGGGAAAGTGTGAACCGCGAAGCCAACAGGTTCATATCGTAACACTTGCCGTTGTAACTGACAATCACCTGACAATCTTCGAATTTGTCCTTGACTGCTTTTAAAATGGCCGCTTCCTCGTGGTAATCCCGCATAAAATATTGATCGATTCGAAAACCGCCATCAATAAAATAGCCGATTCCGATGAGAAATGCAACCGTACCGGTGCCTCCTGCAAGTCCCGTGGTTTCCGTATCGATGAAAAGGGTTCGTGATAAATCGATATCGGGAAATTTTTCATCCCTGGTGACAAGACGAAAGACAGCGGGATCGGTTTCTAACACAGCATTTATTGAAATCTTCCCGTGTCTGGTACTGGTTGGATAAATTTTGGACGACAGGAAATATTCCCCGAAATCGCCGGATATTTCCTCCCCCTTAATATAGAGATCGATATCATTTTCGTGAGAAACAGAGATTGTCCTGGGGCGGGTGAAATCTTTTTCGAAGTACTTGAGTTTGTCCTTAAGGCCCATTTCAATCCTTTTCCGACCGAATGGTATTTACTGTTTTTTCACAGTATATCTGAAGCGATTTATATTAATTTCAAATCCTGCTTCGCTGCAGTCCGATATGGAAATATACTCTTTACCTCAACTTAAATCAAGAATATATTTTAAAATATGCTTGAAAAAGAAATCAAAATTCTTATTTTAGAGTTGTGATTGGCAAGTAATACGAAAGCAGGCAGGAATTAGATAAATGAATATGATATCAGATAACGTAAAAGAGATCCTGAAGAAACTTCCTGAAGGGGTTCAACTAATTGCGGCAGTCAAAACGCGTACTGCTGAAGAAATCCGCGAAGCCGTTGATGCGGGTATTCGGATTATTGGAGAAAATTATGTTCAAGAAGCTGTTTCCATTCGGGAAAGTTTGAACAGAAAAGTTAAATATCATTTTATCGGACATTTGCAACGCAATAAAATAAAAAAAGCAGTTGAAATTTTTGATATGATCGAAACGGTTGATTCGATACGGATTGCTGAGGAAATTGACAGACGAAGTGGAGAGATCGGTAAAATTATGCCGGTGCTGATAGAAGTCAACAGCGGACACGAACCGCAAAAATTCGGCGTTCTGCCTGAAAATCTGGAATCACTGATCCGGGCCCTGTCTGCTCTGGAGCATATCGAAGTCCACGGGCTGATGACCATGGGGCCCCTGTCCGGCAATCCTGAATCGTCACGTTCTTACTTTATCGAGACAAAAAAATGTTTCGAACATTTCAAATTTCTTGCTCTTCCAAATGTCCGGATGACATTCCTTTCTATGGGCATGAGCAGCACATATAAAATTGCAATTGAGGAAGGGGCCAATATCGTCCGCATCGGAACTAAAATTTTTGGGCCGAGATAAACTTCTCGTTATCATTTCATCGAATCATCAAGGTGAACAAAAAGACACTGTCAATAAAAAAGGTCCTCAATCCGAAGATCGAAGACCTTGTCTTTCTGAATCACATACCCTGAGTAATTAACTTACTGCAATCTCTTTTGGTTTGACAGCTTCGGTTTTTGGAATATGCACAGTGAGAACGCCGTTCTTGTAACTCGCCTTGATGTTCTCTGCATCCACTTCTTTTGGCAGCCGGAAGGACCGTTCGAATTTTCCGTATACTCTTTCGATTCTGTGATAATTCTTTTTATCGGTCTCTTTCTCAACTTTTCTCTCACCGCTCAAAGTGAGCACATTGTCTTCAACAGAGAGTTTGATATCTTCTTTCTTCAGACCAGGAACCTCGGCATTAACTTCGTACTGATTCTCGGTTTCGGAAATATCCACAGTGGGAGACCAAACCGAATCAGACGCATTCAGATCCAGACCAAAACCGTTGAAAAACCGATCGACTTCATCGGGAAGTGAAATCAGGTTTTTGTAAGGACTCCATTTTATGAGTGACATTTTCTTTTCCTCCTTTTAAGTTCTTGATTAACTCAATCCATTTCTTTGATATGCAACTGGCATGCCAAATAATAAAGGAAAAATATAAAATTCTGTATTTATTGCTTTTATTGCCTGTTATCTGCAAAATACCGGTATTTGCCAAACTGACAATTGAAGACTTTTATGGCATTATATTATGAAATATCTGTCATTCTGACATAAATTATTCAAAAATGACCGGATAATTTTGTTCTGCTTCTTTGTTATATTTATATTGCATATTTCATGTTGCGCGTTAATTCAAATTTATTTATATTGAAGCTAAATGGATTGTAATAAGGAGAAAAAATCATGCGTAGCTGGATCATCATCACTCTATTGATTATTGTTTCAACCATGTTCTATGGCTGTCAAAAGAAAGTCATCACGGAGAAAGCTTCGATGGATTACGTTCAAAATCAACTCGATAAACTCGCACCGGTTACATTGACACAAGATTTGTCCTATCTGCCCGCGAAGGAAATACAGGTAATTCGATTGCTGGTCAAAGCTGCAAAATACATGGACGACCTGTTTCTTTCCCAGGTATATCATGAAAATCCCGAAATTCTAAAAACTTTGGAACAGTCCAAAAACCCGGACGACCGGTCCTATCTCGATCTGTTTAAAATCATGTTCGGCCCGTGGAACCGGCTTATGGAGGACCAGCCTTTTATCAACACCATTCCCAAACCCGACGGTGCCAATTTTTATCCGGAAGACATGACCAAGGAAGAGTTCGACAACTGGCTCCAAAATCATCCGGATGACCGGGAAACTTTTGAAAGCAATTTTACAATCATCCGCAGAAAAGGGAAGAAAATGGAAGCCATTCCCTATTCCGAATTTTATAAAGACAAACTGAAATCGGTTGCAGAACTTCTCCGTAATGCAGCTGAGTTAACATCGGATAAAACGTTGAAAACCTACCTGAACAGTCGTGCCGACGGTATGCTCTCCAACGATTATTATCAAAGCGACATGGACTGGATGGATCTGGCCGGAGACATTGAGATCGTGATCGGTCCTTACGAAGTGTATGAAGACAAACTATTCGGTTACAAAGCGGCTTTCGAATCCTTCGTCTGCGTCGTGGACCATGAAGAAAGCGATCAGCAAAAAAAGATCGAAAAATACCTGAACGACATGGAAGCCAATCTGCCCATTGCGGACAAGCATAAAAATTTCGAAAGAGGAAGTCATTCACCTTTTAAAGTCGTCAACCTTCTCTACTCCTCGGGAGACACCAAGGCCGGTGTGCAAACCTCGGCGTTCAATCTGCCCAACGACGAACGGGTCAGGGAAGCCAAGGGATCCAAAAAGGTCATGCTGAAAAATGTGATGAAGGCCAAATTCGAAAAATGCTGGATTCCCATCGTGCAAACCGCGCTTGCGAAAAAGGATCTGGACAGGGTTTCCTTTGCGGGCTACTTCACCCACACAGTGATGCACGAGGTGAGTCACGGATTGGGCCCTGGAAAGATTATCAAGAACGGTCAGGAAACTACCGTCAATAAGGAGTTGAAAGATATTTATTCGATCATCGAAGAGTGCAAAGCCGATGTTCTGGGTATTTACAATAGCCAATATCTGATCGACCAGGGAGTTTTTCCGAAGGAACTTGAAAACACACTTTATGCCTCTAATTGTGGCGGTATGTTTCGCTCGATCCGGTTCGGCATCGATGAGGCTCACGGAGCTGGAGTTGCTATTCAGATGAATTACTACCTGGAGAAAAAGGCATACACGGTAGACAAAGACGGCCGTTTTTCTGTAAATGATCGAAAGATCAAAAATGCAGTTAAGGAATTAGCCGAGAAACTTCTCATGATCGAAGCGGAAGGCGATTATGATAAAGCAAAAGCTCTGATTGATCAATATGTTTACCTGTCTCCCCAAACCAAGGAAGTGGTAAACAAACTGAAAAACGTACCCATCGACATCCGCCCCGTTTATCCGATTGAGGATACTATCGAATAGATACTTTTCTTTTTGAAGTACAAGCGTCATCCCGAAACTTCGGGGTGGCGCTTTTTTTATACATACCATTGACTAATAAAAAACAGGGATGAACAATTTTAACAAATTGGTTTTTTCTTTTGCATACAGGACCATTATTTATTAAATTAAACGCCCCATGATAAACACAATAAAAAGCAGATGGTACCGTGAAGGCGGTTATCAGGATGTGCTCCGAATTGCCATTCCTCTTGTGTTAAGCACGGGATCGTTATCGATTCAACATTTTGTGGATCGGATGTTTCTGACGTGGTACTCCTCTGAAACCATTGCGGCTGTTCTTCCTGCCGGTCTGATCAATTTCTCACTCATGTCCATCTTTATCGGCACAGCTGCATACGTGAATACATTTGTCGCACAATATTACGGAGCAAGACGATATGATCGAATCGGCCCGTCTGTTTGGCAGGGGATTTTCTTCGCACTGATTGCCGGAGTCATCGTATTGCCCTTTTACTCATTTGCGGACAAAATCTTCAATATTGGCGGACATGCACCTGAAATCCAGAAACTAGAAGTTCAATATTTCCAGATTTTACTTTTCTGCACCTTTTTTGTAACAGCTTCACCGGCTCTGGAAAGCTTCTATTCCGGACGGGGAAAAACATGGGTGGTCATGTGGGTGAACATGGTTTCAACTGCAACCAATATTGTTCTGGATTACGGACTTATTTTCGGCAAATGGGGACTACCCGAAATGGGGATAAAAGGAGCGGCAATTGCAACTGTGATCTCCCAATTTGTCCGATTGTTCCTCTATGTAATTTTAATGAGTCAAAAAAAATATCGGAGGATATATAATATAAGCCATGGATTTAAATTGGACCGGGATCTTTTCAAAAGATTGTTAAAATACGGCCTTCCGAACGGGCTGACATTTTGTCTGGATCTGCTCGGATTTACAATTTTCATCATGATTGTCGGCCGCTTCGGTACGGTTGCACTAGCCGCGACCAACATCACATTCAACATCAACTCACTGGCATTTATGCCCATGATGGGATTTGGCATGGCTGTGTCGATTCTTGTCGGACAGTACCTCGGAGAAAACCGGCCCGATCTGGCCCAGCGAAGCACATGGTCGACATTTCATCTCACTTTCTTCTATATGGGTTCGATTGTTCTTGTGTATGTGCTGGCCCCCCGGTTGTTTTTGATTCCTTATGCATCCAAAGCCGATCCGGAAAATTTTCCGTTGATTGCCGACCTCGTCGTGAATCTGCTGAAATTCGTCGCAGCTTATTCCATCTTCGACACTATGAACTTAATATTTGCGTATGCAATCAAGGGAGCCGGCGACACACGATATGTGATGATCGTTTCTGCGATTCTTTCATGGTGTCTCATGGTGATTCCTTCATACATTGCCACCAAAATGTTTGATCGCGGATTATACTTGATTTGGTGTTTTGCGACTTGTTATATTACTGTCCTCGGGATTGTTTTTCTTTTAAGATTCCTGGATGGCAAGTGGAAATTCATGCGGGTAATCGAATTCGATACCTGAAAATCAAAAATGGATAGCCCGGAGATTTTTTATGAACTTTTTCCGTATTTATAAAGTATATAACATTGATGGGGAACTAATTTTGCACCTCCTTTGGTTTTCCCCTAAGAAAAGGGACCGGCAAATTCAGGTCCCTTTTTCTATAATGGTCATTTATAGATAATATGAAAGTTTATTTTTTTACAAATCCGGCATACCTCGATAAAAATAAAATCAAGCAGGATACCTGTCTTTCCATTCTTGAGAAAGTCGCTTCTTCCTCGGATACATCAGAACTTGTGACGGCACTCTATTTAACACGGGGCCATCAGCATAACCGGGGAACCGCATTTGTCAGAAAATGGATGACTCCTTCCAACTTTATAACGACCAGAGGCAAATGGTCACTGACGCATCAGTGGGACCTTCCGGAAAATCTGCCCGAAAGATTCAAACTGATCCGTATCCGACTTGACGCGGAGTATTATCTTTATCCCAAAAAAGAACTGGATACGTACGGCTGGCTTTTCGAATACGAAACATTCTACGACCATCTCGCTGTTCTTTTCGCCCACGAACTTCACCACTTCAGGCGCTATCATCTCAATCTGCATCCGGGAGAAGGTGAACATGCCGCCAACCGCTGGGCGCTGATCCGCGCACAGAATCTTGGATTCCGGGTTGAGGGAAAAAGACAACCTCCAAGGAAAAAAAGAACTCCTATCAGACATCGGATAAGAACTCTTTTCGATCCGTTTGCAGAATACCGGCATCTTAAACCCGGGGACAAAATCACTATCACGCGCGATCCAAGAAAAATCTATCTCAATCAATCCGCGATTCTTGTACGTCCGGTTCGCTCCAATTCCAAACGGGTGGTTATCCAAACTGGAGACGGCAAAATATGGCGGTGGCCCATGGCCTGGGTGCGGATCAAAACAGTAGACCTCTCTTGATTCTTACTTGATTTCCCCAAAAAAAAATTATACTTTACAGTGCGGCCGATTATTTTTCAAAACACCAGACTTTCAAGGGAAACTTAAGATGTTTACACTCGTTTTGCTTCGCCACGGAGAATCGTTATGGAACAAAGAAAACCGTTTTACGGGCTGGACCGACGTCGATCTCACAGAACAGGGAATTAAAGAAGCGCTGGAAGCGGGTAACATTCTTAAAAAAGAAAATTATGTTTTCGACATCGCATTTACCTCTGTACTGAAACGGGCAATCCGCACCCTCTGGATCGTTCTCGATACGATGGATCTTATGTGGATTCCCGTGGAACGTTCCTGGCGTTTGAACGAACGTCATTACGGCGCTCTGCAGGGGTTGAATAAAACCGAAACTGCAGAAAAATTCGGCGAGAATCAGGTGCTGATCTGGCGAAGGAGTTTTGATACGCCACCTCCATCCCTAAATAGAAACGATCCCCGCCATCCATCGCGCGAACATCAATACGATTCCATAGACAGAACGGAATTGCCCGATACCGAATGTCTGAAAGACACGGTCAACCGCTTTCTTCCTTATTGGCAAACGACGATTGTTCCTGTCGTCCGGTCCGGGAAAAAAGTGCTTATTGTGGCACACGGCAACAGTTTGAGAGCACTGGTCAAATATCTCGACGAAATCTCCGACGAAGAAATCGTCCAGCTCAATATTCCAACCGGTATCCCTCTGATTTATCACTTGGATAATCATCTAAAACCAATCAAACATTTTTATCT
The DNA here is from genome assembly GCA_964617625.1 of uncultured bacterium. GTDB lineage: Bacteria > Zhuqueibacterota > QNDG01 > QNDG01 > DSAB01 > CAZTZL01. Next base: position 43,757 of record CAZTZL010000009.1, on the reverse strand, counting down.
GGGAGATCCGGAAAAAATTCAAAAAGCCATTCACTCTGTGGCCAGTCAGGGAAACATAAAAAAATGAAAACAATCACGTTGCTCTCCTGGAATGTGAACGGTCTGCGGGCCGTTTACAAGAAAAACTTTATGGAATGGTTCATTAAAACCAGACCGGACATTCTCGCCATTCAGGAAACCAAAGCCCAGGAAAACCAGCTGCCCGAAGAACTCAAAAACGCGGAAGGGTACAC
>CAZTZL010000009.1:12800-43424 GCA_964617625.1 uncultured bacterium | reverse complement strand
CGGACCAACAGAAGAAATCCGGGAAAAATCTAATCATCTGCGGCGATGTCAATACGGCGCATAATGAGATCGACCTGTCCCGGCCGAAGGAGAACGAGACTGTCTCTGGATTTCTTCCCGAGGAAAGGGCCTGGATCGATAAATTCATTTCGCATGGATATGTGGATACATTTCGGATGTTTGAGAAAGAGGGCGGACATTACAGCTGGTGGGATTACAAAACCCGGGCACGGGAAAGAAACATCGGCTGGCGGATCGACTACTTCTTTATCAGTGAGGACCTTCAAAACCGGATTGAATCCGCATTCATTTTACCGGAAGTGACTGGATCGGACCACTGCCCAATCGGTATTGAAATTCGGCTGGACAGTGCCTGATGAAATTCCTGTATACATCGGATCTTCACGGATACGATCCATTTTATCGGGAGACACTTGCCCTTGCGGAATCACAAAATGTAAAAACGATCATTTTAGGCGGCGATCTTTTTCCGCGAAAAGGACACTCCGATCAAAGTCTGGCGAATCAGAAACAGTACATTCAGACTTCGTTTCGTTCCTTTCTTCAGGAAATCCGAAACATTCCCGCTCTTTCTCTTTTCTGTATTCTCGGAAACGATGACTTTGCGGACGTCATTTCGATGATGGATGAATTCGAAAAGGAGAAATTGCTGACTTTCCTGCACAACCGGACCGTCCCGCTCAATGAGAATATTGCTGTTGCCGGGTATTCGTTTATTCCTCCGACTCCTTTCCCCGTGAAGGATTTCGAGAAACGGGACAGAGCGGACGATGATAATATTGGCTCGAATCCTGATGCTTTCATCAGTGCGGATGGAAAAATTATTCAAATGGAATCCTCGATATGGTTTTCCCAAAGAAACACGATTGAAGAGGACATGAGAAAATTTTTTCCGGGTTCGGAACAGAATGAAAACTTGATCCACGTCATTCACGCGCCCCCTTACGATACTGCGCTGGATCGCCTTTACGACGGACGGGCCATCGGCAGCCGGGGTGTTCGAAAATATATTGAGGAAAGACAACCCCTGATAACACTGCACGGTCACATCCACGAATCCCCCGGAATATCGGGAAAATACTGGGAAAAAATCGGACAAACCCTGTCCATCAATCCCGGTCAAAATACGGATCGGTTTTCGGCTGTGATATGCGACCTCTCCTCATCCGAGTTGTCCGTATCTCATACTCTTTTGGGAAAAGCAGAATTCAAACTTTGAGTGGCAAATGAAAAGAAATCCTAAAAAAATAATTGCTCATTTTGTTCTGCTCCCTGCCATTGTTTTTGGAGCGGGTTTCCCGGAGTATCAAATTGAGACGCTTTCAGTCGAAGGGGAAATTCAGCAAATATACTGTGAAGACCTCAACGCCGACGCAGCTCCCGATCTTTTGGTTCTGCATTCTTTGACAATTTCCCCAGATACAAAAACCCGCCGTTTCATTTCACTATTTTTTCAGAAAAACGGAAAATTAACCGCGACACCCGATCAAACCATTGAAGCCGACAATGGAGAAATCGTCTTTGATCTTGCCGATTTGGATCACAACGGAAAACTTGAACTCGTATTTTTAAAGGAAGACGGCTGCTATATTAAAACATTCGGAGATTCTCTCTTTTCGGACGAGTTGTACCGATTGATCCAAACCCGGTCGCTTTTTCTCTCATATGATAAATGCCGTTTGGCAAGATATCCTCTTTGCTTCGACTTGAATAGAGACAGCCTGCCGGAAATACTCATTCCGCAGGTTCACGGGATCGACATTGTTTCAAAAACCGATACAGGATACACAGCTACAAACCACCTCTGGATGGATCATCGGTTCAGGCTTTCGGAACACACTCCCTTGTCACTGACTATTTTACCCCCAGACCTGAGATTTGAGGATTTTAACGGAGACTCAAGACCCGACCTTCTCTGTATTCAGAATCAGCAATTGAATATTTTTTTGAACCATTTTGATAAACCGTCGGAGGGGTTAATACCACCCGATCTGCATTACTCCATGGAGTCGCGTTCCCTGACACATTCGGATCTGGATCAGCTGTCCCCCTCAGGAAGTTCTCTCGAGGCATGCGATCTGAACAACGACGGTTATTCGGATCTCCTTCTGATCCAGGCGTCCCGCGCTCAGTTCCCGGGCCGAATTTCCCAGATTCAAATCTATATCAACCGCTTCGGGAAATTGCCAATTCTTCCCGACCAGATTTTAACAACTGAAAATTTCGGAGGAGAGCACATTATCCGGGATTTTAACGGAGACGGCCTGTTCGATATTGTCACATTGAATTTCGATATAGGCATATTTCAGGCAGCAAAATTTTTATTAACAAAAAAAATTAAAAACATATGTAAAATTTATCTAATACGTCCCGATCACACCTATCCTGAAAATCCTGATTCACGAATCGTCTTTCACAGAAGGCCCACTCTCACGGATTTAACCGGATTCGGCCTGCACAATCAGAGTTTCGAAGGAGACTTTAACGGGGACAGCCTGTCCGATTTTATCGGAATTGTGAAAAAGAACCATTTTGTGATCTTTGCCGGAACGGGTAACGGGCAGTTTACACAAAAACCGGTTCATGATATTTCCGCAGCAACCTCGGAACATTTTCTAATCAGCGATATCAACCGGGACGGATGTTCCGATCTGATCCTTTATTTCCCGGATCAACCGGATAAATCGGGCCAGATCATGTGGATAAAAAGCCGGGCAGGAAATTTCAAATGAGTCCGCGAATCTTTTTTATTATCTTTCTGGGAATATGGACGTCTCTCTTCGCCGGTAACAAATCAATGATTCTCGAAAAAATATCTGTGTACGGCAACACAAGAACGCACACCCCTGTACTGCTCAGGGAGCTGAACGTTAAAAAAGGAACCCTTCTGACCGACGACAGACTCAGAAAAGATTATTCCTGGCTGCTGCGCCTTGATTTTTTAAAACGGATCGAATTTCTGATGAAACCGGGATCCAAATCGGACAGACAGCTGATCATGCTGGTCGTGCAGGAAGAGGAACCCTGGTACTTTTCCCCGATACTGGAAACGAGCCATCCATTCGGCTGGATCGGAGGGATCAAATGGACCGTTCCAAATTTCCGGGGCAGACGGGAGAGAATTCAACTCCGGCTCGAGCTCGGCGGAATCAATAAAGGTCAATTTTCCTGGACCGATCCCTGGTTCGGCGGAAATCTGCGTCTCTTCTCCAAGGTGACGGCCTTTCAACGCATATTCAGATACAGTTATCATGATGTCAAATCGCCTTTCCGGGAGAAAGAGACTGTTTTTTCTCTAACTGTTGGAAAAGGATTCGGCAGAATTTTTAAAATCGGTGTACGAGGCCAATATCAGCACATCTGGACAGATTGTCCTTCAGTGATGGTTTCGGGTACAAATAGCGACGATCTTCTATCCGGAGAACTCTTTGCGGAAATAGATACCCGGGACTGGCCGCTCTATCCCAGAACCGGGTTTTACCTGAATTCCTGGATGAGATGGACTGATCAAGATCAAAGCCGGTTATTCAGACGATCCGGCATTGAAGGCAGAGGATATATTCCGATATCCGGGAACAATATTATCGCTGTGGAGTGTATCGGCCAATGGTCCAAAGGAATTGTTCCGGTTTATGAGCGAATCCACCTCGGAGGAGACGAAACGGTTCGGGGATACTACAAAGGAGCGCTCGCCGGAGAGAACAGCCTGATGGCAAGCCTCGAATACCGCTTTCCGATTTTTTACGAGAGGAATCCGCTCGCCGGCATCCACGCCGGCTTTGTCGGCGTCATTTTTCTTGATACGGGAACCGCCTGGTTTCAAAGCGAAAAATTTGATTGGTACCGGCTTCATGGTTCAGCCGGATTCGGTGTTCATTTTATTTTCGATCATTATGTGCTCCGGGGGGAATACGGTTATTCGGGGAAAGGATGGGGATTCCTTAATACGGGAACCAGTGTAAAGTTCTGAAATCAATCACCATTTGCCAAACAAAATACTGAGTTCTGGCAAATTTTCAAGAAATGGAAAGAATCTCGTCATACTGAACGGAGTTGAAGTATGAGCGGAGTTAAAGTATGAGTGTAATCGAAGTATGAGAAGTCGAAAAATGAATAATATCAAAACATATTATACGGGATAAGGATAATTGAATTATATAAAAATTTTTTACATCAAATTAATCCTCTTTTTCTTGCTTGTCGGAATCAGGATAGAGGCGCAGACTTTTATCGATTCTTCGTTCGTCGGCAGATCGATTGTCTCTATTGAAATCATGGGAAACAAAAAAACAAAACCCTCGACCATTCTCAGGGAGATGGAGCAGAAAAAGAATGATCTGCTTGATCTAAATAAAATCGAAGCAGACCGCAAGCGTATTCAGAATCTCAATCTTTTCAACCGGGTAATCATTGTGGGTCAGCCGGATGAACAGGGTGTCCGTCTTGTTATCTCCGTCACCGAACAGTGGTATCTCTTCCCCTACCCGATTTTCCACATCAATGAAAAAGACTGGAGCAAAATTTCGTACGGGATTGGGCTGACCCATTTGAATTTCAGGGGAAGAGCGGAAACACTCTCTTTCGAAGCCAAACTCGGCTACAATCCCAAAGTAGAGCTGTCATACACCAATCCCTGGATTGCAGGACGTCACAATCTGCTGACTTCGATCAACGGCTTTTACAATCGTATCAAGAGCAAACATTATGAAAACGAAGATGTTAAAGAAAACCACATCGAAGGCAATTGGACACTGGGAAAACGATACGGGCACCACATGTATACCATGCTTTATCTCGGCTATCGGGAGATTACTTTTTCACCTCCTGTTTCCGGTGAAACGCTTTCTCCTTCAGGCAGGGACCGGTTCCCCATTGCGGGTGTGGGCCTTTATTGGGACTACCGCGATCTTACAGAATACCCCCATTCGGGCTGGCGGCTTTCACTGTACGCATCCAAGGCGGGATACGGTGCGATTCCTGTGAATTACAGCTGGACCGGAATGGAAGTCTCGAAATATTTCCCGGTATTTGGTCAGGCCACACTGGCCCTCCGCGGTTCAGCAAGTTTATCTCAGGGAAAGATCCCGATATACGACCGGATCTATTTAGGTTACAGTGAGAGAATCCGTGGACACTTCTTTGAAACGTTCGAAGGAGAGAACCGGGCGCTGGGTGGTCTGGCATTCCGGTTTCCGCTGATCCCAATCCGGTACTATGATCTGTCCGATATGGAGTATCTCACCGATTTGAAATTCGGAATCAGTATGGGATTTTTTATTGACACGGGGATGGTCTGGTTTCAGGACGAAAAGATCAAATCGAATAAGCTGATATCCGGATATGGTTTCGGTCTGCATTTCCATCTTCCCTACATTTATGTGCTGAGAGTCGATCTCGCATTTGACGAAGAAGGAGAGGCACAGGTCATCGTCGATCTGGGCGTGGATATCTAGGAAGGGGAAAAATGCACTGGGAAAGTTTTTACGTTCATCCAAACGATGTTCACGGAGATGAAATCCGGTTCAGGGAGGAAGAGGTAAAACATCTCGGTCAGGTGATGCGGAAAAAAGAACACCAGCGCATCTGGGCCGTGGACGGCGAGGGAAAAGCGTACGAAGTACAGCTGATTCAAATCGGGAAGAAAGAGGCCACCGGCAAAATCATCCACATAAGAAGACGGCTTGGTGAGCCGCTCGCTGAAGTAACACTGGCTCAGGCCATACTGAAAGGCGAGCATTTCGATTGGCTCATTGAAAAGGTTACGGAAATCGGTGTTCGAAGGATCATACCGATGATCACCGATAATACGATTCCTTCGGCTAGCCCGCAGAAACTGGCCCGTTGGAAACGGATTGCAGTGTCTGCCATGAAGCAGTCCGGCCGTTCTGTTCTGCCCGAAATCACTCGTCCTTCCTATTTTCAACAGATACTCGAGACTAAAACACAGTACCAGCAATGCTGGATAGCCCATTCTGGAAACGGAAGTACCGCATCACGCTTTGCTGATCATGCTGTAAAAGAGCGGATCAAACGTGTGCTGCTGTTCGTCGGACCCGAGGGCGGATTTTCCGATGCGGAAATTGATACCGCAAAACAACAGGGTATCCGGCAGATTTCACTCGGACCCCGCCGTCTTCGTGCTGAAACTGCGGGAATCGTTCTGACCACCCGAGTTCTTTCCGAACTGGGCGATCTGGAATAAGATAAAGGGGAAAAATTAATGAAAGTACTTTTTATAGGTGGTACGGGAATTATCAGCTCGGCCTGTTCCGAACTTGCAGTTTCAAAGGGAATCGAATTAATTTTTTTTAACCGTGGACAAACCGACCGTCCTGTTCCGAAGGGAGTCCGAATATTGCACGGCGATATCCGTGATATTACTTCGGCCAAACAGATTTTGAAAGATCAAAAATTCGACGCAGTGATCGACTGGATCGCTTTTACTCAGGATCACGTGGAAGCGGACATTCAACTCTTTCGGAACATGACAGATCAGTACGTTTTCATCAGTTCGGCTTCGGCCTACCAAACTCCGCCGGCCAAACTTCCTGTCACTGAAACCACACCTCTTTTCAATCCGATCTGGGAATATTCGCAAAATAAAATCGCTTGCGAAGAGCGGCTGATAAAAGCCCTTCATGATGAACACTTCCCGGTTACTATTGTCAGGCCCTCGCACACATACGACGAACGAACACTTCCGTTTCACGGCCGGTATACTGTGATCGACCGGATGCGGAAGAGGAAAAAAGTGGTTGTGCACGGAGACGGCACATCGATCTGGGTGCTGACCCATCACAGGGATTTTGCAAAAGGATTCGTGGGTCTTCTGGGAAATCCGGAAACCATCGGTGAAACCTTTCATATCACCTCAGACGAATGGCTGACCTGGAACCAGATCTATACAATCATGGCCGAAGCCGCCGGAACCGAACCCGATATGATTCACGTACCGTCGGAATGGATCGCCGTCTTCGATAAAGAATGGGGGGATAACCTGCTCGGCGACAAATCCCACAGTATGATTTTTGATAATTCGAAAATTAAACACACGGTTCCCGATTTCGATGCAACAATTCCTTTTTCAGAAGGTGCCAGAGAAATCATGCAGTGGTTCGATGCCGATCCGGCACGGCAGACGGTGGATGAAAAATTCAATCAATTGTGTGAACAAATCATTTCCGCTTATCGGAATGTATGGCCGGGGAGATGAATTCATTTAAAAAGTAAACTGCCTTTACGAGGAGCAAACATGAATATTGCCATTATCGGAGCAGGCGGATCGGTCGGGCGCGTCATTACCCAGATGATCGTATCTGAGAGACTGCTGCAGTGTGATGAGCGACTGACACTGGTCGGAAATCCAGAAGGTACAAGTGCACGGTCCCTATATGGATTCGCAGTGGATCTCATGGATGCCTATGCTGAAATTTGTCCGGCTGTTGATGTGGTTCTGTCTCCTGATAAGATTAAGGGTGATCTCATCATTATGGCTGGCGGTTCAACAATCCCGATCGGGACAAACGAGGAGAATACGACAAGGGATTCTCTGGCGGAACAAAATGCTCCTGTATTCGAGCAATATGCTTCAGCCCTTTCAAAATGCGGACACGGCAGTGAAATCGTCCTCTGCATCTCCAATCCGAATGAGCTCTGCGTGGCTATTTTTGCCAAATATCTTGGACGTAAAAGGGCCATTGGTATGGGCGCTTTTCTCGATTCCCTCCGCTTCCGAAAAGAAATTGCTCTTGACCTCGGTATTCGCAGACAACAGGTTCACGGCTTTATGGCTGGAGAACACGGCGTAAATCTGGTTCCTATCTGGAGCAATGTACACATTTTTGGTTATTCCCGGCAGGAGCTCGGCCGTGTCATCAAAAAAATACGGAGAGGCAATCAAACTCGCAATTTCCAAAAAGATGTTGGCAAAATCAACAATCAACTGAAAGATATGGTTCTAAAAGGCCATGTCAACAAAGCTTACCAGGCCATAGACAGATACCCACCGGATATTCGTGTTGCTCTAAAACCCTTTATCACCCATTTCAGCGGAGCTAAAACAGTTATGGGAACAGCAAGAGCGACCATGGAACTGATACGGACCATAACCCTTGGAAATGACGCTTTGATATCGGGTCAGATTGTCCTGGAAGGGGAATTTTACGGTATTCATGGCACCATCGGAGTGCCATTTGTGATAGGTAATCAGGGTGTGGACCGTGTCATTGAAATTGTAATCAGTGAGGAAGAAAAAGCTTTACTGATTCAGAATGCACAAAATATTCAAAATAAAATTAAACGATTCTTATAAATGCTTATGATTTAAATTTCCTACGGCGTTTCGATGCTGAGAATTCTGGTGCCTCTTTAACTGCTGTCCCCAAAACACCAAAAGCCCTCAGCATGAGTTTGAGCATATTCTGTTTTAATTTTACTGGCTTCTTTCCCACATCCTGCCATCCAGATGTTTTGAGATCGTTCTTCGAAATTTGGAGTGCATCCCAGTTTTCAAACAACCGTCCCCAGGTGCTGCCTAAAATATTCCTGACTCTTTTCCGATGTGTTGGATACCAGAACAGGTCGTGGTAGGTGACGCTGGCAATGTACGACCACGGAGCCAGAACCGTCTTCAACGTCCATTCCAGCGGCTTCTTCAGCCATCCCCAGTAAATCCGGTGCTGCATACGGCTGGCGAATGTCATCTTTTTGAAAGGCCCGACAAAATTCCACTTCTCATTGAGGATATCGCTGTCGCCGACAATTTCCATATCCCTGATCTCACCACAGCCAAGTCCCTTTTCATGCGCCAGACGGACAAATTTCAGGTCACTTAATGGATCGAATCCCATTAATTTGGCGGAAACCGCATCGATGGCCACCTGATCGGACGAAGCCAGAATCACGTTTTTCACATGGGGAATCATACAGCGCGGTCCGGGGCCGTCTCCGGCAAATGTACCATCCATTACAGCAAAAAGACCGGAATGAATTTTCTTCTGAATCATGAGGAGATCAACCAGCGTTTCGTGAATCACCGGGTGGGTCCAGTGACGCCGCTCATTGAGAAGGCCACCGAAAGCGTTCTTCATTGCGCCGGTCGTTGTGGTGAAAATATGGGTTTTAATAGTGGGAAGATGAATGATGTTTTCTCCGATGAACCGTTTTGGAATCATAAATCCCTTTTTAAATACATCGTTCAGAACGAGAAATTGATCAGCCAGATCCCCCACAGCGTCACGGATGTGGATCCACTCTTCATTTTCGTAAAGATGAATGTTTCTGAGTCCGTGAGCTTCAACAACATTAATCTGCTTGTTTTCTCTTTCACCAAGGTGCGCGTCGATCACAACCGTACGGTTGTGACAGCCATGAATGCGTTCGGCAGAATAGCCGTCCCGTTTCATCGCACGAATCACACCATCCATCTGCCAGGGTGTGGTCGAACTGGCCGGATAGAAAAAATGCCAGCTGATATTGATTTTCAAGGCAGTATCGTTGTCTTTTGGAATATATTTTTGATAATCTGCCAGATTCATCAGCCGGTGATAATCTTCAAGCACCGTGGCGGGCGTGGTTTTCAGAATGGCAACTTTCGAAAGGGACATGATTCTTTCTTGTTTTAGAAATCAATAACCAGTTTCATATAAACCAAGACATCTTTATTTCAAACGAAATAACAGGATACCAGGTTCCGAATAATCAGGTTTACATAATTTTCACAAATTCTTTCCTGCCGTCCCGAAATCGAACCGTCCACTTCCAACCCAGCGAGCGTATCAATTCTGTCGCTTCGGAAAAGTAACGCCCGACGTCTTCAGGGGCATGGGCGTCGCTTCCCAGAGTGATATCGACCTTTCTGTCCATGGCAAGTTTGAGAATGGCTTTGGATGGATAAAATTCTTTTGGGTAGGAACGCTCCCTGCCTCCCGTGTTGATTTCGACGGCCATGTCTTTGTCTCTGATCAATTCCATCAGATAGGTGATATGTTCAGAAAAATCCTTCTGGGTCTGGGTAACGCTGAATTTTTTGGGTAGATCGAAATGGCCGATGATCCGGCAGAGATCCGAACCGATGAGTTTCTCCATCGTATTGTAATATCGCTCCCAGAGTCCTTCCACACCTCCTAATTTGTCCAGATCGATTTTCAGAACATTCTCTTCATAATCCAGTGCCACACCATCGATAATATGCATGGAACCGATCACATATGCATAGGAGTGTTTTCGAATCTGTTCGGCGGTCCAGTCCGCATACTCCCCGAGATAGTCAATTTCCACAGCCAGATTAATATAAATCTGATCTCTGTATTGCTTTTGTAGCCGTTTGACTTCATCGATGTAGTCCGGATAGAGATCCATTGGAATGACACAGTCGGGTGCCGGTTCAACAAAACCGGGAGGATACGGCAGATGGCCTGTAAAGCCGATTTCATCGAATCCCTTCTCAATTGACTTGAGAACGGTTTCCTCCATCGTTCCCCTGGCGTGCTGACAGTATTGTGTATGAATGTGGAGATCCGGTAAAATCATTTTATAAAATACAAATCCCCGTTGAATTTTGCAACAGGGATTTGTTTGAAGGATGCGGGAATTGTTTGATTGATGAAATCTGTATTGGATCAATCTCTTTTAAATTTCGAAAAATCGGGTTTTTTGTAGGTACTTTTTCCGGTCCCGTTAATATTGAGCATGGAGCTCACTTTTAATGACAGGCCGAAACAATTGATGAATCCCTGGGCGTCTTTCTGATCGTACACATCGTCTTTACCAAAGGTTGCATAATCTTCCCGGTAAAGAGAATACGGCGATTCCCTTCCGACCACAATCACATTTCCTTTGTAAAGTTTCAGTTTGACCGTACCCGTCACATTTTTCTGTGTTCTTTCCACGAATCCATCCAATCCATCTTTAAGCTGGCTGAACCAGAGGCCGTAATAGACCAGCTCCGCGTATTTCTGTGCGATCATTTCCTTGAAATGAAATGCCCCTGCATCCAGAACGAGACTTTCCACTTCCCGGTGCGCAATGAAAAGTATGGTGCCGCCAGGTGTTTCGTACACGCCTCTCGATTTGATACCCACGAGTCGGTTTTCCACCATGTCCACCAAGCCAATGCCGTGCTTGGCCGCGATCTCATTTAGCTGTATCATCAACTTCAGAGGTTCGAGCTGCTTCCCATTGACACCCACCGGAATGCCTTTCTCAAACTCAACAGTGATATATTCCGGATCATCGGGAGCATCTTCCGGCGATCGAATGATGTGGTAAATTTCCCTGGGCGGTTCCTTCCATGGATCTTCCAAAATCCCACCTTCACTTGAACGGTGCCAGAGATTGGTATCGTTGCTGTAAATTTTCTCTTTTGTGACAGAAATAGGTACATTATGGGCCTTTGCATAATCGATGGCCTCTTCACGCGACCGGATGGACCATTCCCGCCAGGGTGAAATAATCTTGAGTTTGGGATTCATGGCTTTGTACGTCAATTCGAATCGAACCTGGTCATTGCCTTTTCCCGTACACCCATGTGCCACGGCATCGGCGCCTTCGGTTTCAGCTGCCTTGACCTGATGCAGTGCAATCAATGGCCGTGACAAGGCCGATCCGAGAAGGTAGCGCCCTTCATAAATCGCACCCGCCTTGAGTGTCGGAAAAACATAATCTTTTATAAATTCTTTTCTTAAATCCTGGATGATAAATTTGCTGGCGCCCGAAGCGAGGGCTTTTTCCTCTAATCCTTCCAATTCATCGTCCTGGCCGACATTGCCGGTAACAGCAATTACTTCGCATTTGTAATTCTCTATCAGCCAGGGAATAATTATCGACGTATCCAGTCCACCGGAATACGCAAGTACGACTTTTTTTACATTTGAATCCATTGTACATTTCCTTAATATTTATAATGAAGAATCGTTAATTAACAAAAGGCAAACCGTATACAACAGTTTAACGACACCTGAATCGGTGTTGTCTGAAGTAGCAAAGAAGACAAGATTGATCCGGACAAAAAAAACATTCTATCCAGTACAAGGAAAGGATAATAATCACAAATAGAGACATTATAAATTCGTTTTTCAATCCAATAACCATGAATAAATTTTCCAGTTAGTGTAATATATAATGGTAAATATTCAATGTCAAGCGAATTATTATCTTTGTATATTAAATTGCAAACACTTTCTTGAACAACAAATAAAGGTTGTGTTTTTCACTGAAATAAAAATCTGGAAGAATATACAATAGAATGGAATGCCCAGAACTTGCCATGCAATTTCTATTTTTATAAAATCCAGACCTGTAATTTCACAGACATGAAAGAATTGTTATTAATCAAATAAACCATTATTGTTATATTTTTGATTCAGAAAATTGCTCTTTACCTACGGCAACACTTACAAAACCAATATTTGCAAAAAAAACACTTGATTAAATATCCACATATATTAACTTATTTTTCGGATACAAAACAGACTGGACACACAGATGAAAAATCCTAATTTAAAACGTCGGAGTACATAATGAAAAAATCTCATTCAAAAACCCATCTAAGCAGGCGAGAATTCTTGACAAAAGGATCAGCTGGATTGGGTTGCCTCAGTCTCCTTGGAATGTCCGCTACCGCTATCTCACCGGCTAAAGAAGAGAACCCCGTGGAAAAAAAGAAAAACGTAATCTATCGGAAATTGGGGCGAACAGGCCTCCAGATTCCCGTTATCAGCATGGGGGTCATGAATGCCAGCTTGAAAGATCTGGTGATGGAATCCTACAACCTTGGCATCCGCCATTTCGATACAGCCTGGGGCTATCAACGGGGCAACAATGAAAAAATGATCGGAGAAGCAATCAAGCAGCTTGGTGTAAGAGACAAAGTCATCATAGGAACCAAGATTCCGCTTCAAGGCCATGAGCAGGAAAAACGAAGTCACGATGAAATCAAACAAATTTTTTTAGATCGGTTCACGGATAGTCTGAAAAGATTACAGACAGACTACGTGGATATTCTCTATTTTCATTCAATCTACGGGCCGGAACAACTCAACCTGCCCCCCGTTCTCGAGGCGTTTACAGAACTTAAAAAGAAGAAGAAAATCCGGTTTGCCGGATTCTCCACTCATGCGAATATGACTGCAATTTTGAACGAAGCGGTCAAATCCAATTTTTACGATGTGGCTTTGATCTCGTTTAATTATGCCATGGCGGAGAATAAAGAGTACCTGACAGCCATGAAGAATGCCGCATCGAAAGGTATCGGCCTTATCGCCATGAAAACACAATGCAAGCAAGGCTGGTACAAATCCAATGTGCCGTCGGATCAGCAAAAGTATTACGAAGGGAAAATAATGCATTCCGCCCTGCTCAAATGGGTGCTCAAGCATGAATTCATTACGACAGCTATTCCGGGATATGTCACATATCAGGAAATGCAAACAGACTTCCCCGTAGCGTACGATATAAAATTTTCTCAGGAAGAAAAAAAATTCCTGGAAGATCGCAATATTAAAACCTCATTGAAAAGCTGCTGCCAGCAGTGCTACGAATGCGTCTCCACCTGCCCGAAGAATGTAGACATTCCCACACTCATGCGCACCCACATGTATGCAGCAAATTATTCCAACTTTAGTCAAGCGAGGGATACATTCAATGCGATTCCTGAAGCACAGGGATTGAAATCATGCACGGATTGTACTGTGTGTACAGCCCATTGTGTCAATCGGGTGGATATTCATGGAAAGATTGAGGAATTAAAACTGATCTATGCATGATTGCCAAATCCATTTAAAACCAGTATTATTAATATCACCATCAATATAGAAACAAACCTCTCAAACAACTTCATCTGCTTGAGAGGCTTTTCATTGTAATGTCGATTTCTTTCAACTTAACAGAGCGGATTCGTACGCATCGATTCGGATTCCTAAAAACGGAGAATACTTATATCATATTTCATTTTTCAGTTTTACTTTGTCCCGCCAAAGGCGGATCTCTGACATTTTGTGTATATTTATTTGATTTTTCATTTATGTTATAATTTCACCACTCGATTCAACATAGAACAAAAAATATTATATGAACTTTATTGTTCATTTTATGATAATTATTATTTGATCGGCTTTGTCCATACTGCCCATTGCGGGGAAAATAATTACCCTTCTTTTTCGCAGCGATTTTGCTTTCATTTTAATATCGATTTCTTGTCTCCCCATCTGACTGGGATTTTTCATCAAATCAGCCGTTGCCTTCCAAAGAACGTCCATATCTTTGAGGGATGTTTTATCGATTTCAATCTCATCCTGAAACAAATTTTTGGCGGATTCATTCGCAAACTTGATTTTCATATCGAGATCAATAATAATAACAGATTCCATCATTTCATCCAGAATTTTATTTCTGTTGCGCCGAAGTTCGGCGATTTTACTGGTTCGCAATTCATTAAAAAGCTGAAGTCTGCTGATCGCTTTTTGAAAGGATCTTGACAGTTCGCCAATCTCATCTTTCATTTCAATATCTGGAAAGACTACCTGAGATTCTCCGCGGCTGATAGCCTGAAGGATTTTCGACATTCGGACAAACGGGTAAAAAATACGATGCGGCAGATAGATAATCAAAAATCCCAGAAGCAAACCGGTTATCAGTAAGAATGTGAGAATATTGCGCTGAGCGATATTGCCATATTCCATGCTTTTGGTGCTGTTTTCGGCAAAAGATTTCCGGGCCTTGGCTGTCATCTGCTCGGACAACTTGAGAATAAGATCGGTATGTCCCTTTAACTCTTCAAATAATCGGGCCTTGTCCGCTGAAATTCGCGTCGAGGCAGCTAAAAGAGACAAAGAGACATCTGAAGTCCATGCCGGCAATTCTTCAAGGGACATCTTTTTACTTTTTGCCAGCTTTTTAAGCTCTTCCTGATAATCAATAACCTGTTTTTGAAGTCGATTCAGGGTTTGGGGATCTTCCTGAACTGTCTTTATTAAAATCTGAATATCCTGCTGATATAAACCGATCACTATATGAATGGAATCCAGCTCGGTCTTGTACCCATCTGTAAAAGACTGCGCCTTTTCGACATTGGCTCGCATTTCATTTAATACAACCTGAGCACTGGCGATATAACTCGAATCAAGATAAATGATAAAATTTCTTTCATCCCGTTTGGCCGTAAGCGTGCCGAACGAAAGATCTTCTCCCAATTCGGCGATTTTGGCATCCTTGGATATAATGGCTTTTATCCGGTTTACCATTCTATTCATATAGTACATGGATAAAATGGACGTGCCCAATGAGATGATAACAACGCTTACCATTGAAATTCGAATTTTACTCCTGCTGGATAACATGGATTAGCCCTCTTTGCTCAATGCCAGTTTCTCAATACCGTCTTCTGCCCCGACCACAACCAATACATCCCCCTCTTTGATAACATCATTGGGTCCGGGAAGATCGTTCATTTCAACCGCATGATAAACCTTGCCTTCTTCATCAACTTTAGTTATCTTTTTTTGAATGGCGATGACATTGACTCCGTACTGCTTTCGAATATTCAGCTCTTTCAGTGTTTTATTCCAAAAAGTACCCGGTGTATCATATTCCACGAGACTGTGCCCCGTGGTGAGCACGACTTTTTCATGCAGCCCGGGTGCGAGGAGCCGTTTGGCGATATTCTCCCCCATCTGTTCCTCAATGATAACAGTCTGGTCCGCACCGACCAATTTGAGAACCCTCGCATATAGAGAATCGGCTGCCCGTGCAATAATAGGATATATTCCCATTCCTTTCAGGATCACCGTCGTTAAGATGGCCTCTTCCTGGGCATCTCCCAGAGCGACAACCGCAGCATCAACATTTTCTATCTGCGCAACCTTCATGGCAGTTTCGTCTGTCGAATCAAGAGCAAGCGATATCGACACTTTATCTTTTATTTGTTCGATTTTGGATTGATCATTATCGATAGCGATCACTTCTGCTCCGTTTTCCACAAGTGTGTGGATAATTTTCATGCCGAATGTACCGAGACCGATAACTGCAATTTGCATATTTCCTCCTTATCCGATCATGACCCGGCTTGTGGGATATTCGATTTTCCCTTTGATCACCTCTCTCGTAAGGGCCAAACCCAGAGTTAAGGGCCCGATGCGCCCCAGATACATTAAAATGATGATCAGTAATTTACCTACAAAAGACAAGCTTGGCGTAATTCCTGCTGACAAACCCACTGTACCAAATGCGGACACGATTTCGAAAAGCAAATGAATATATGGTTTTTGTTCCACACTGAGAAAAATCAAAAATGCTAAAAAGACCAGTGCAATTGCGCTTACCAGAAGAGCCAATGCCCTTTTAATGCTGCTGGCCGGAATTGTACGATTAAAAATAATAAGTTCTTCTTCCCCCTTTAAAAGGCTTTTCACAGAGAGAAGCAGAATAGCAAAAGTCGACGTTTTAATTCCACCGCCCGTGGACGCCGGCGAAGCACCAATGAACATTAAAAAAATTATAACCGTGAGAGTTACACTTTTCAAAGAATCGATCGGCACAGTATTGAAACCGGCGGTTCGTGTTGTGACAGATTGAAAAGCGGAAGCCCAAAATTTTGCAAATATCGATTGATCCAGCAAGACACCATCAAATTCAAGGAAAAAGAATGCCAAAAAACCAATTAAAATAAGACTGGACGAAATGATCAGAACCAGTTTTGTATGAACCGAAAAGAATTTTCGCTTTTTCTGGAAATAGTTAATAATCTCGAAAACCACGGGAAAGCCAAGACCGCCTAAAATAATGAGAAGCATAATTGTAATATTGATTACCGGATCAGAAACGAACCGGGAAAGGGAATCGGAAAAAAGCGAGAATCCGGCATTACAAAAAGCAGATATCGAATGAAACAGACTGAAATATAAAGCCGTACCGGCTTTGCCAAAATAAAAATACCATCGTATAAATAACACCAAAGCCCCAATAAATTCAATAATCATGGTCATTTTAAAAATGTAAAAAATCATATTATAAACATTCTGTTCCTCTTCCAGCATTTCCTGAACGATTTTACGCTGGCCAAGAGAAAAACGGCCGATCAGTATGGCTATAAACGCAGAATAGGTCATGATCCCAAGACCGCCCAGTTGAATTAAAATCAGAATGGTAATCTGCCCAAATTTCGAAAAATAGTTCGGAGTATCCTGAACGATCAGGCCGGTCACACAAGTCGCTGAGGTTGCCGTAAACAGAGCATCCATAAAATTTGTTCCTTTTCCATCGGTTGTGGCCGCAGGAAAAGTAAGCAGTATGGTGCCCAGCAGAATGGTAATCATGAAACTGATAACAACCGTTTGAGCTGTATTTAAACGAATTCCTCGAAGCACATTCGAAAATTTTCTGGTTCGTGTAAACAGCTTGATAAATACAATAATATATCGAAAGATAATCAGGCCTGTTCCCATCCGGAGGGAAACACCCTTCAGAATAATGGGTGCAAAAACAAGAACATCAAGCCAGTTCTTCTTAAAATAAGAGGTTTTCGGATAGGTGTAGTAAAACGTTAGAAAAGCATCCGAAAGAAAGGCCAGAAAGATCAGATAGTCCAGAACAGTCGACAAAATAATTAACAGATGGGGAAGTTTCCACTGCAGCCCCGATTCAATAACAAGAAACACAAGGGCGCCAAGCGACAACAAATAGACCCACCGCCTGTATCTTGGAATCCATTCCGGAATTTCTTCCGCTTTTTTTAGAACCCGGACTTTTCTCCAAAAAGTAAGTTTTTTCCAGATCGTTTTCTTGTCGTTTTCCATATTTCCTTAACTATTGAAACAATTTGATCAAGTCAAAAACGTTGTCAATATTTTAATCTCATATCTCACAGGTTTTTCAATTATACATTCATTGTTAAGATAAAAAATATTTGAAAAACAATCACCTAAAAAATATTGCTTATTTCTTGCCTTTTTCTCCCGCCTGCATCGATAGATACTGCTCCTGCATCTTCTCTACATTCTTTTTAAAATCCGGGAAATTCTTCCACAGCTCCTTATCGCAGGCTTTCAAGTCCGGACATTGAATGCAGGATTCCATTTTCTTCTCAATTGCACAGGGACGAACAGTACACTTTTTCAGGATCAAACCTATTTTATCATCTTCAACCTTGCAACCCCAGCAGACCACCTTTTCCGGATCGAAATCAAATCCGTGCCTTTCTTTCATTTTCCACTCTTCGTACACCTTCTTCTTGGCTTCGGTATCGTTTTCCTTCGTTGCCTTGAACAGAGGGCACTCCGGACTGCACTGGTAGCCGCAATAAGTATACTGGCTTAAATCAAGAAGAGTATCTTCTTTCTTTTTTTCCTCTTCTGCCAGAAGAGGGAGCGCACATAACACGCATCCGGCAGAAGTTAGTTGTGCACATTGCTTTAAAAATTCGCGGCGATTGGTATGATCCACAACTATCTCCTTTCTCAAAAAAATCCATTTTCAGTTTCTCATTTATTTAGATATATGAACAATTGAATAATCCGGCAATGAATTATATATCAGACAATTAATTCATCTCTTGTCTTCGTCGTTCCCTGATAATCCTTATACCGAAAAATCAATCATTCTCCCGCCTTTAATCACACACTTCACCAGATTCGTTCCGAAATGATACGGAATCTGTTCGGGTTTTTGGATATCAAGTAAAATTAAATCGGCAGATTTACCTTTTTCGATGCTGCCGACTTGATCACCCCTGTTAATGGCATAGGCCGCATTGATCGTGGCCGCTGTGATGCACTGAGCGATACTCATCTTCATACGGAGAAAGGCCAGGGCCATAATCATCTGCATGGAAAAACAGGGACAGGAGCCCGGATTGAAATCCGTGGCCAGTGCAACGGGAACATTTTCATCAAGAAAGCGCCGTGCATCCGGATAGCTTTTAGAATCCAGAAAAAAAGAGGCGCCGGGCAGCAGAATGGCAATCGTTCCTGCCTGTTTCATTTTCCGGATCTCGTCATCCGTGACATGATCCAGATGTTCAGCCGAAATAGCTCCCAGGTCGGCCGCCAGACCTGCGGCGCCGAGTGACCGGAACTGGCCGGCATGAACTTTGAGCTTGTATCCGTACTTCCTGGCTGCTTTTAGAATACTTTCGGTTTCTTTCAATGTATAAGCTTCTTCCTCACAGAATACATCACAGAATTCAGCCAGATCTTTGAATTGTTTCAATCCGTCACGGATGATCCAGTTAATATAATCTTTCCGGTTTTGATCCTGAGGAATCACATGCGCGCCCATAAAAGTCGGGACAACATCTGCCGGATGCACTGCGTTCAGTTCTTGAATCACACGAAGCATTTTCTCTTCCGCTTCCGGTGAGAGGCCGTACCCGCTCTTGATCTCCACGGTCGTGGTTCCATGGGCCATCAGAAGATTCAGCCGGTCCAAAGCACTCTCAAAAAGTTCATTCTTGCTTGATGTACGGACAGCCTGGACTGTCGCATGAATGCCACCGCCGCTTTTCAGAATATCGAGATAGCTCTCACCCTGCACTCTTCGGATCATTTCGTCTTCTCTAAAACCTGCATAGACCAGGTGCGTGTGCGGATCCACAAAACCCGGCATGAGAAGTTTTCCTCCGGCATCCATTTTTTTGGGAGAATTTTTATAGATTTTAAACAGAGAGTTTGTCGGCCCCACATCAAAAATCCTGCCCTTTTTGACAATAACAGCTCCGTTTTCTATTGACCCGAGAGCTTCCGTTTCATCGCCAATTCTCGGGCGTGAAGGACCGGAAAGCGTGAGCAATTGGGAGGTATTATAAATTATCAGATCGGCGTTCGATTCCATGATTATTCAAGCTTCCTGATGACGTAACGCACGACACGTTTGGCAGCTGTTCTGACATCATGTAATATCTCATCCGCTTCTTTGAGAACTTTCTGTTTGAATGATTGATCCTTAATCTGGGGAAGATTGATTTTAATATTCAGATAGGCGCCGACTGCCGCCGCTTCCGCCTGAATGGCTCCGACTCCGGCATCGGATATCGCATTGACATTGCCCTTTTTTGCGGCCGTCTCAGAAAGCGTGATAAGTTCCTGTGTAAGCCTTAAAGTTTCAAGTGGTATTTCAGTCATGTGTTTTGCTGCGTTTTCCATGGATGCTTCTCGAACCTTTTTCTCTTCATCGCTTTTCTTGGGGAGTTTTCGCGCAGTCATATAACCATTAAAAGCTGCGGTGTCTTGATCGATCAGATCGAGATATTGCTTGATTAACGTTTGAGCTTGGACAGACAGCTGTTCCATAACCGTATTACAACGCCGGTACTCCTTTCTTCCATAAGTCAGATTGGCCACCATGGAAGAGAGCGCCGCCGAAAGAGCTCCGCTCAACGCAGCGACACTCCCGCCTCCCGGAGCAGGCGCATCCGACGAAAGTGTATCGATAAATCTAAAAAGTTCCATATCGATCAGACGATCTCCTTTCTTCTCAATGGCATATTCAATGATCTTTTCTTCCGGATGAAAAGGAGTAGTGTCGTTCAAGCCTAAAGAAAGAATGGCCGTATGTATAATTTCCTTTTCCGGGATACCGATATTTTTTTCCTGTTTTTTGAGATAATAAATCCCTGCATCGAGCAAAGCCTGTTTGGGTGTCAGACCGATGAGTTCGCTGCCCGTAACCCGGAGACCCAGTCTGGCAGCTTCTTTCCGAACAGTTTCGAAAGCAGTGTGAAAACCCGTGACTTTGTAATTGTGCAGGTTCATGGTAACCTGGGCGTATCCATATTCTTCGATCACCCACCCTCCGGCCTGGCAGAATTTCAATTTACCGGGGACTTTCACGGCTTCCCCGGACCTGTCCCGAACAATTTGTCCAGCTTTGTCCCGCTGAACCCTTCCGGATTCCCGGATATTCAGTGCGATTTCTCTGGCGAGTCCTCTGTCCTTGGTATTCAAATTGATATTGTAAGCCAGCATAAAATCCCGCACCCCTACAGCAGTGGCACCTGACTTCGGATTGAATTTTGCGGGACCGAAATCCGGCTTGAAAGACGAATCTTTCATTTTTTCAGGAAGTGCCTCATATTCTCCTTCCCGGATATCGGGCAGTCTGCCCCTTCCCGGTTTTACAGCCGCTTTGCCGTAGAGATAAACCGGTATGGACAGCTCCATCCCGATCCGTTCACCGAGCCGCTTTGCCAGCTGAATGCATTCTTCATCCGTAATGCCAGATACGGGAATCAGCGGACAGACATCGGTCGCACCCATACGTGGATGAGCACCGTGATGTTTGGTCATGTCGATCAATTCACTGGCCTTTTTCACGGCCTGAAATGCAGCTTCCAGAACTCCCTCCGGCGATCCCACAAAAGTCACGACCGTGCGGTTGGTATCCGCTCCGGGATCCACATCCAACAGTGTAACGCCTTCAACCTGCCGGATCATTCCGGTAATCTGATCAATAATGCCTTTATCCCGGCCTTCACTGAAATTGGGAACGCATTCAACAATTTGTTCCATGAAAAAATCCTTTTTTATCATATTTCCTTTTCACAATCAAATTTTATCAACACAATTATATCTTAATTGGCGGTGCTGATGGGTAATCGCCTTTTTGTCAGCGAACGTAAAAAATCAGGTACTCTTCAAATAAAGGGGCGGGCATTATCCCGCCCTGGCGGGATAGCGAATGGGTGGTTGGAGGGTGGACATCCTTGTATCTGTAAATGCCCAAATCCATGAAGCTATTGAAGCCTACAAAAAGGCGGATTCTTTGCGCTACTTTCTTTTAAAGAAAGTAGCTTCCTTTATTTCTAATTTCAATGAACTGAATGATCATGAATGAAATAAATAATACTATTTCTTTAATCCCGGAATTTTCGCCTTAACTTTCTTTGCATATCGGACTGCCTCTTCATACCCCGCATCCGCATGACGGAAAATCCCAATCATCGGATCAGCGGTCAGCACACGCTCGATCCGTTTGGCCTTGTCCTGCGTACCCGTGGCAACCAGCACCTGACCGGCATGTGTTGAATTGCCGATACCGACACCTCCTCCGTTGTGAATCGAAACCCAGTCGGCCCCGCATACCGCATTGGCCAGAGCGTTCAGCAGGGGCCAATCAGCAATGGCATCGCTGCCGTCTTTCATGGCCTCGGTTTCCCGGTTGGGCGAAGCCACCGAGCCGCAGTCCAAATGATCACGGCCGATTACGACAGGAGCCTTGAGTTTCCCTTTTTTAACGAGTTCATTCATCCGCAGGCCGAACTCGGCGCGCTGACCCAGGCCGAGCCAGCAGACCCGGTTGGGCAATCCGATCTGAGGCACTTTCTCCCGAGCCAGACCAATCCATCGGCTTAAAACCCTGTCCTCAGGAAACAAATCCAGTACCAGATCATCCAGTTTTTGGATATCGGAGACCTCACCGGACAGGCAGGCCCACCGGAACGGACCGCGGCCTTCACAAAAAAGCGGCCTGATATAAGCGGGGACAAATCCGGGATAGAGAAACTGGCCCTGTTTATCCCTGACAGTCAAACCTCCTTTTTCTGCCTGCCCCCGAAGGTTATTCCCGTAATCAAAAGCAATTGCTCCCTTTGCTTGCATATCCAGAATAGCCTGTGTATGAATAACAATCGCTTCAAGAGATTTTTTCCTGTACGCTTCGGGATTATTTTCTCGTAACTTCAGGACTTCATCCAAATCTCCCCGCGGTACATAATCCATAAGATTATGAGAAGAAGTCTGATCCGTGACAATATCCGGAATGATATTTCGTTTGACCAGTTCCGGGTAGACATCCGCGGCATTGCCGACCAGTCCGATGGAAAGCGGTTGCTTCGTTTTTACGGCTTCCTGCATCCATGTGAGTGATTCATCCAGACGGGCCGTCATCCGGTCGCAATATCCTTCCTGGACTTTTCTTTCAATCCGTTCGGGCCGCACCTCGACATCAATCACCACACCTCCGTTCATGGTCACGGCCATGGGCTGGGCTCCGCTCATCCCGCCCATTCCGGCTGTCAGAACAAATCGCCCTTTGAGACTGCCGCTGAAATGCTTATCCGCAGTTGCTGCCAGTGTCTGATATGTGCCCTGGAGAATTCCCTGCGTACCGATATAGATCCAGGAGCCGGCCGTCATTTGTCCGTACATAATTAGTCCCGCCGCATCGTATCGGTCAAAATACTCCTGTGTGGACCAGGCCGGGACAATATTGCTGTTGGCAATGAGCACACGGGGGCTGTATGGATGAGTTTTTAATATACCGACAGCTTTTCCGGACTGAACGAGAAGCGTTTCATCGGATTTTAGGGATTTCAGGGCCGAGACAATCCGATTGAATTCCCGCCAGTTTCTGGCTGCCCTCCCCGAACCTCCGTAAACAATCAGCTCATCCGGACTCAATGCCACATCGGGATCGAGATTATTCTCTAACATGCGCAGGGCTGCTTCGGCTTCCCAGTTCTTTGCCCTGAGCTGCTTACCGCGCTGCGCACGAATGTGGCTCTTCGGCTTCTCTTCTATATACATTGGTCTGTGACTCATGACAGCCTCTAATAAATTCAGTTCATTTTTGAAATCAAATCAATCCGCTTCAGATCTGAAGGAGCGGTTGGGTATCCGGCATTTGAAAAATCGCTGCCCGGAAATGCGAACGAAGGAACGGCCGAAAGGAAGGAGCTGTTTGAGTCCCGATTTTTCGGGACGAGTTTTCCTTCCTGGACGTGACTGAGTGAGCCTTTCAAGCGATTTTTCGGTAGCCGGATGTTTTTTACGCCACTTTTTTCCTAAAAAGGTGGCAAAACAACTATTACATATTTAATTCATCTATCCATTTAATTCAATAGACTTTGCTATAAATTATTAAAATACTAATCCAGTATACCGACAGCCTGTTCCACTGCTTCGACAATCTCTCCCGACAAAACCAGCTGATGGATTTTTTCAATATCCTGATACATGATCCGATCATGATCCATGTGGCTGACGTGTTCCCGGATCACTTTCCGTGCTGCTCCGGTTCCTTCTCCCGGATGACCTTTTCGAAAATCAATCCCTTGAGCTGCCGCAAGCATTTCGATGGAAAGTACATGCTCAACATTTTTAATAATTTCTCTCGCATGGCAGGCAGAGATACATCCCATGCTGACATGATCCTCCTGCCCGGCCGAAGTCGGGATGGAATCGACACTGGCCGGATGGGCAAAAACTTTATTTTCAGAAACAAGCGCTGCCGCCGTGTACTGAGAAATCATAAATCCTGAATTCAGCCCGTTGTCTTCCGAAAGAAACGGAGGCAGACCCGAGACATGTGGATTGACCATCCGGTCAATCGTGCGTTCGGAAATGTTGCCGATTTCCGCCATGGCAATACCCAGAAAATCCATGGCAAAAGCGAGCGGTTCTCCATGGAAGTTACCGCCGGAAAGCACTTCCCCGGATTCGGGAAAAATCAGGGGATTGTCCGTGGCCGAATTGATTTCAACAGATAGAATCCTCCTGGCCTGATCGATCGTGTCCATGATGGCACCGTACACCTGAGGTATGCAGCGGAGTGTGTAGGCATCCTGAATACGCTTGAAATCATGCTCGAAAGAAATAATGGTACTGCCTTCAATCAGGCGGCGCATGTTGCCGGCACACCGGACCTGGCCGGGATGCGGACGTACGGCATGAATTTTTTCATCGAACGCTCTGGAGGTCCCCTGAAGCGCTTCCAGACTCATGGCCCCTGCTATCTGAGCGCTTTTCAATAACAATTCGGATTCAGACACAGCCAGACATCCGATCGAGGCCATGACTTGCGTCCCATTGATCAGCGCCAGGCCCTCTTTTGCCTGCAGTACAAGCGGTTTGATGCCTGCTTCTTTCAGGACTTTCTTCGAGGGAACGCGCTTTCCGCTTTGAAGGCATTCCCCTTCTCCTATAAGTACCAGCGCAAGATGTGCCAGAGGAGAAAGATCACCGCTGGCTCCAACAGAGCCTTTTGAAGGGATATAAGGTATAATATGTTTATTCAGAAAGTCGGTGAGTTTTTGAATCAGTTCCACACGCACTCCGGAATAACCTTTGGAGAGCGCATTGGCGCGAAGTAAAATGATGCCGCGGACAATCTCCTCTGCAAAAGGCTCACCCACATTAGTCGCATGACTGCGGACCAGATTCTTCTGAAGCTTTTCCACTTGTGCAAGAGGAATGAATTCCGTAGCAAGGTCACCCACACCCGTTGTGATGCCATAGACTTTCAGTCCCTTTTTCAGCAAATCATGAATAAAATGATAGGATTTTTCAATTGCAGGAATAGCATCGGGCGAAAGAGAAACCGGCTCATTCTGCCGGCTTACCTTGATCATGTCCTGAATAGAAAGTGTGCTGCCATCAATTTGAATCATCGTAAACCGCCATAGGAATGCGTCTGATAAGTTAAAATTTAATAATTTGCTTGCTTTTATGAAATATATTATTTAAATACTCAAAATCAAGCTGTAAAAAATATTTCAGTTTCAATAGATTGAATTCATCTGTAAAGATGCAAATAGGACAGTTTACATTCCAGACGAAGCACTGCCTCTGCTCCAATAGTTCTGTTCGATCGAGATGCTTTTCATTACCAAAAATAAAGTCCCATTTTAAAAATTACCGACGGCAATAAATACCGGCAAAATTACTGATATGAAGATATTATTAATACAACCCCCCATTCAGGATTTTTATAATACGGATATTCGACTTCAACCCATCGGATTGGCCTATCTAAAATCTGTGATCAAAAAACATTTTCAGGAAATGGATATCCTTATCAAAGATTATCACCACGGCTGGGGAAGAAAGACCGTACAACTCCCGAAGGAATTGGCCGATCTCGAACCTTTCTATCTGCATCAGGATAAAAGTCCGTTTGCACTTTTCAACCGGTACTATCATTTCGGCGCTTCTTTTGAAACCATTGCTCGTGAGGTAGTCCATTATGCTCCGGATCTGGTCGGTATTTCATCCCAATTTACACCCTATTATCGAGAAGTACTGGACACGGCTTCTGCCATTAAGAAAGTGTGGTCCGGATCTATTCTTGTGGGCGGATCCCACGCATCGGCTGATCCTTTGAGTCTTTTAAATCATCCGGATGTCGATTTCGTCATTCTTGGACAAGGAGAACGTCCCATCGTTGAATTTATTAAACAATGGCGATCAGAGAAAGCATTTTCAAAAGTCCCCAATCTCGGTTATAAAAAAAATGGACAGTTAAAATTCAATGAGAAGGAAAACAACTTCCCGATTGACGACCTGCCCTTTCCTGATTTTTACGATTTCAATCCATCAAAATATCGGTTTCAAAACCGTCCGCTCTGTTTCGTCATTACATCACGGGGCTGTCCTTATCAATGCACCTTTTGTTCTGTTCACCAGACCTTTGGAAACCAGTTTCGCCAGAGAAGCGTCCGTTCAATTGTGGAGGAAATTAACCTGCGTTACGCTCAGGGTTACCGGTCATTCGATTTTGAAGACGACAGTCTGAACTATGATGCCGAATGGTTCGAAACACTTTTAAAAACACTGACAGATAAATTCAACGGAAAGGATGTTGCATTCCTTGCCATGAATGGTCTGCACTATCTTCATCTAAATCAGAAAATTTTATTCCTGATGAAACAGGCAGGATTTAAAAGCCTTAATATCAGTCTTGTCAGCCTGAACAAACAGACGTGCAGAATGATTAAAAGGCCTTTAAATATAAAAAAATATTTATCTGTGGTCCAACATGCTTTTACATTGGGATTTGATATGGTATGCTACCAGATACTCGGCTTACCCGGGGAAGAATTAACTTCAATGAAAGACACGCTCATTTATAATGCCCGTCTGCCCGTTCGTCTCGGAGCTTCTCCGTTTTATGTGACTCCAGGTATGCCCATTCTGAAACAATTCGAAGGCACAAGTCCAATAAATAGAATACGAGCTCGTCTGACAGCTCTGGGGATTGAATCAGACGAATATGAAAAAGAGGACATTTATACATTGCTATTCACTGCACGGATCATTAACTTTTTAAAAAGTTTGGATATTATACAAAAAGATATCCCATTCCAAAAACTGTTTGATCTGGAAGATCGATTTGATGCCCGTGTCACTGTCGGAATGAAATTACTAAGAGATTTATTCAATAATCAAAGATTAGATGCTGCAACATCCAAAGGATTTGTTCCCATTACCAAATTCAAACCTGACTTATTTTTTAATATTTGGAATGGGCTGGATTATATTCAAACATTAACCGGCAGAAAAATATTGATAAACCAATACGAAAGTTAGACAATGCCATCCGCTGTTGCCTTAACTGCATGTACCATGGATGAATTTCCGCAAAAAGGCGTTTCCCGACCCGGAGGAAATTCCCTGAATTTTGCTCTTGGATGCAAACGGTTCGGCTGGGACAGGATTTCAATAGTGGGTGCTGTGGGAAACGATCCGGCGGGACAGGCCATTCAAACATTATTCCAGGAAAAAGGAATTAACACAAAAAGACTTCATGTCATGGATGGCACCACGGCCAAGAATAAAATCTATCTTACTGATGGGGGAGAACGCTACGCGCATCCAGAGGACTGGAACGGCGGGGTGTACGAAAATTTTCGATTGAACGAAGAAGATTGGAAATTCGTCTTCAATCACGATGTCATCGCCACGACCGTTGTCGATCCCAATCTGCCTGTTTTGCTATCGAAAAAAGAAAGCCGTGATATTTTCCTGACTATTGATTTTCTAGATAGTGTGAATCCAAAAAAAGTTGAAAAAATTCTGGATAAATTGAATCTGGTGTTTATCAGCTGTGAGACGGACGAAATCGGAAAATACCGGCCGCTTTCTGGAAAAACACCCATTATTCTTCTACTTGGCAAAGAAGGAAGCATCGCTCTGATTGAAAATCGCGAAATTGTTCAAGAGGCTTTGCCGGTGGACAAGGTCATCGACACGACCGGCTGCGGAGATGCCTATCAGGCTGCCTTCTGCTGTAAATGGTTCGAATCCGGAGATATTCGCGTTGCGTTACTGGCCGGAGCTGAAGCAGGCAGAAGAGCACTGTCGATATTGGGCGGCTCTTTTTAAAGATTATGGATGTCCGAACTAAAAATATTTTTTGCTTGACAAATCATATTTTTTAAAGTATATTAATAATCGTTACGATTATTGTAATCTTTTCATTAAATTAAAAAATGATTAATAAAACATACAGACAAAGCAGACAACGTAATATGATCCTGGACCTAATTCGGTCTACTGACACCCATCCCACTGCCGATTGGCTTTATGCACAACTCAAGAGAAAAATCCCATCGCTTAGTTTGGGGACAGTATATCGTAATTTGAGCATTTTGAATGAACAAGGTCTTGTTCAAAAGATTGCAGCTGGAAGTACTTTCGACCGGTTTGAGGCAAATGCCATACCTCACTATCATTTAATTTGCGAAAGTTGTGGTAAAGTGGAAGATTTTAAAATGGAAGGGTACCAGGAAATGAATGATAGAGCCAATCAGCTTACAAAATTTAATATAAAACGACATCGCATTGATTTCTTTGGAATTTGTCAGAAATGCAGATTTAAAAATAAACAGGAAGCCAGATAAAGTGGATATTTTTTTAAAGTATTATAGTAATCGTTCCGATTATGATTATCATTCATAAACCAACATAAACCAAAAAAGGAGAACAACATGGCAAAAGTATCAAAAGAAATGGTCAAGAAGTCAGGAGTCGATGTCGAAAAACTGGTTGACCTTTTAGTCAAAAACGCATCGGCCGAACTCACAACTTTTTACTACTACACGATTCTTCGTGTCAATCTGATCGGCCTGGAAGGAGAAGGTATCAAAGAAATTGCCGAAACAGCCCGTATCGAGGACAGAAATCATTTTGAAGCGCTTGTCCCGCGTATTTATGAACTCGGTGGAAAGTTACCGGAAAACATGAAAGATTTCCATGATATTTCCGCCTGCCCGCCGGCATCCCTTCCCAAGGATCCCGCTGATGTCAAAACGGTACTGAAAGTTCTGGTGGAAGCAGAACGGTGTGCTGTCCGGGGGTATACCCAAATTTGCAACATGACCGCAGGGAAAGACCATCGCACTTACGATCTCGCTCTGGCAATTCTCAATGAGGAAATCGAACACGAATCCTGGTTTTCCGAATTTCTCGGTGAAGGTCCCTCAGGTCATTTTATGCGAAGAGGAGATACCTCACCATTTGTAGGAAAGTTCTTGCGATAATAATGTTTCTTTTATATGTTACTGGTATAAAACATAAAAAAGTATCTACATGCAAATAAAAAAAAGGAGAACGAAATGGAAGAAACCAAATTAAATATGCCTCTTCTTGGGGACGATTTTCCTGAGTTGAAGGTACAAACGACCCACGGGCCCATGAATATTCCCGGTGATTTGAAAGGCTCATGGTTTGTTCTGTTCAGCCATCCTGCTGATTTCACACCGGTTTGCACAACCGAGTTTGTAGGATTTCAAAAACAATTCAAGGAATTTGAAAAAATGGGATGCAAACTCATCGGCATGTCGGTCGATCAGGTATTTTCACACATCAAATGGACTGAATGGATCAAGGAGAATCTGAATGTCGAAATCCAGTTCCCGATTGTCGCAGCCAATGACGCTGTCGCCATGAAGCTCGGCATGCTGCATCCGGGGAAAGGAACGAACACGGTTCGCGCCGTCTTTGTGGGCGATCCGAATGGAAAAGTCCGGCTGATTATGTATTATCCTCAGGAAATCGGCCGAAATATAAATGAAGTGGTTCGTGCTGTTAAGGCGCTTCAATTATCAGATAAAAATGGAGTCGCTGTTCCCGCGAACTGGCCGGAAAATGAACTGATTGGAGACCATGTCATTATTACTCCAGCAAAAACGGTCAAGGATGCCAAAGCCCGATCAAAACAGAAAGACTGTTATGACTGGTGGTTCTGTCACAAAGCGCAGTAAATATCAGTACAATTATTAAAGTAAAATCCGATCATCACTATCCGACAACCCCGTCAGGTTCGGGGCTGTCGGATGTTTGTTATATTCTATTGTTTACTCTTTTTGACCTTTCCCGGTGTGATTAAAACAGGAGGTCTTGGCTTCACTTCGACCGGTTTTTTCAAATAGAGCATTTTTGTAGCGACAATTTTAACCGGTCCCATGATATTATCTTCTTCATCAATCTCTGTGATTGTATCAAACCGGTCCACCCAGATGAGCACATTGTAAACACCCTTACCACCGCTGCCTCTAAAATTTGCATCCGCTTTGATCGTCTCCTCAAAACGGGCACAATCGCCCGGGTCTTCTGGTACACATTCAAAATTAGCTACTGATTCAGCAGGTGGTGGTGTTTTATCCGTCCAATCCAGCCAGACATCCACTGATGCAGGGTCTCCTGCCGGATTATCTCCGGTAATGATTGTTTCAAAAACCAATGTCAACTCGACACCATCAGGGACCTGATAAGTTTTTTGCTTCTGAGCATATGAATAGACTTCATGAACAACCTGCTCTTTGGTCTGCGGATCTTTATACTGAATGGTCATACCCAATACAAAATTAGGCGGATCCGAAGCACCTGCAAAGAGAGA
>CAZTZL010000009.1:0-12700 GCA_964617625.1 uncultured bacterium | reverse complement strand
GAATGGTCATACCCAATACAAAATTAGGCGGATCCGAAGCACCTGCAAAGAGAGAGGAGGTTAAAACAGTAAATATAATAAAAAACAGACACGTTTTAATTCGATAATATCTGCTATTCCTCATCTCAACCCCCTTGAAGCAATTCTATGCTCAATTAATTACAGAATATTTTTATGGAATTTATAAATTATATTTATATTACTCCTCCATCTCCTTAAATTCTCCGGCAAATTTCGTAAAAAGGGAAATCGCGATAATCGCCAGAATACAATGTCCCCCAAGCACGTACCAGATGGTCTCGGGATGGCCTGCACTTTCAAATCTGCCAAACAGGGCGGTGTACTGTCCGCTTAGCAGAGCGCCGATACAGGTCGCCAGAAAATTCGATCCCATGTACAACCCCGCTTTCTCTTTCGGAGCGATCCAGGTGATATATTCCTGGATTCTGGGAGAGGTAATCATTTCACCAAAAGCAAAAATGATGATTCCGAGAATTGCAAACACAGGCGCCATGTGGATGGATAAGCCCACCATAGTAAAACCGATTCCGGCGATGAGCAACCCGAAAAGAAACGAGGGGATGGCGGGCCGCTTTTCGAATATCCTTGAAATTAATATTTGAAACACCAGAATAATCCACCCGGTATGAGCGACTGCTTCGCCGTTAATCCGCCAGACACCGGCCTCCTGACGTGCCAAAAGTTGGGCAAATCCGTGTCCGAAAACGCTTTTAATATTATTAAACAAATGAACGGTATCGATGTATTTATCCACAAATACGGGACACATGTTAAAAAAGGCCCAGAACGGAAGCCAGAAAAAGAGGCCCAGTAAAATCAGAAATATTGCAAAACGAACATCGGTCAAAGTGTGAAATATTTCACCAAGCTTCTTTCCGATACTAACTTCCGAGACTTTCTTCTCAGGTTCTTTATAGAAGAAGAGAGTGATTAAGAACATAATGCCGATGAGAACCGCATCCAGCAGAAACGCCTTTTGCCACGAGATGGCTCTCAATTTTCCGGCCACAATAGGACCAATCGATGCGCCCACATTGACCATCATATAGAAAATGCCGAAACCGAGGGTTTTATTTGTTGAATCGGATGTCAGCCGGACCGTCCCTGAAATCAATGGTTTAAAGATTCCCGCGGCAAAACCGATGCTTAGCATGGTCAGTGCGATACCGGAAAAACTTTTGACGAACATCAACAGTAAAATGGACGGAAGATAGGCAAGATAGGAGATGATGAGCACTTTTTTAAATCCGAACCGATCCGCGAATGTACCTGAGAATACAGGAACAAAGTAGGAGATGAACAGGAAGATGCTCTGAATGGTTCCAAGCTGCGACCGAGTGTATCCCAAAGCTTCCATATACATGGCGAAAACCATGAAAATCCCGTAATAGGCAAATCTTTCAAATATTTCGATTGAGTTTGCAACCCAAAAAACCGGTGGAAAAGACGTTCGTTTTTTCATAATGACCCCTTTACATCTTAATTGTAAAACTTATATAAAAAAGAAATGAATAATATCTTTAATATTTCAAATGATAATATCCTAAATCCAAACATAATGTACGAATGCCGAATATCGAAAATATCCACTGGTGAAATTCTGAATATATTTTTTGTGGATGCAATATTTTTGCTGCTAAAAAATATTAAAAGCTATTTGTAAGTACTTAAAAGTTATCATCACAGTTTTTAATTTGAATTTTGTTATTTGTCATTGTTTTATCATTCGGATTTTGATATTTGATATTTTTATTATACAAACGATCATACACACTGGTACATAAAAATCATAATTTGGAAGCAATCTCCTTGATCCAGGCTGTCCGAACCGATTTTGGACGTTCGATGGCTTCTCCCAGTCCGCGGCTGAGAACGAGCTGGGACAGCATGCCAAGGGCTCTGGAAGCGCCGAAAAGCACTGTATAATAATCAAATTCGGTAATGCCAAAATGATGAAGCAGTGATCCGGAACCCGCATCCACATTGGGGTAGGGATTTTGTGCATGGCCGTGCTCCTTAAGTACATCGGGGATCGTTTGGAAAAGCAAATCAACAATTTGAAAAACTTCATCATCAGGACAAACTTTCAGGCCGAACTCCCTGAATGCCGTAAACCTGGGATCCGTTACCCTGAGAACGGCATGTCCGTATCCCGGAATAACCTTTCCTGAATTCAGTGTTTCCCATGCAAAATCGATGATCTGTTGTTTGGCCGGAACACCGCCATATTTTTCCCTGACTTCCAGTACAAATCGAAGACACTCCTGATTTGCCAGTCCATGGAGCGGTCCGGACAATCCATTCAAACCGGCTGATACTGCATAAAAAGGATCTGACAAGGCGGATCCGACACAGTGGCAAGCGTGCGCGCTGACATTCCCGCCCTCGTGGTCACAATGAAGCACCATGTATAACCGGATCAAATCAGCAAAATTTCCTGTCGTATCATTTACACCGAGCATATGAGCAAAATTGCCTGCCCAGTCAAGATCGGCCTTCGGTTCAATTCGCTGACCTTTATTGAAACGTTTCCTGTAAATAAATGCGGCAATTGCCGGTATCCGGGCAACAATACGCAATGCATCTTCAAGTACGGGTTTCCAATACTCTGTTTTTGACATTCCGCAGCGATATTCTTTTGAAAAAACCGAATCCCGCTGCATGACAAGAATAGCTGTGCTCAGCATGGTCATCGGGTGTGCATCATCTCCCATCGCATTCAGAACATCCCATACATATGAAGGTACGTCCTGACGTTCTTTCAGATCATTTTGCAGTGTTTTCACTCCAGATGCATCGGGAAGTTCGCCGGTCAGCAAAAGGTAAAATACTTCTTCCGGCAGTTTTTGGGTCAGATCGAGAATAGGTATACCGCGAATGATCAATCCCTTATCCGGTTCCACAAGAGACGTGTCGCAGATCATAGCTTTAACACCGCGCATACCCCCATACGCCTGCTTAATAGTAACCTGGGAAATAACTTTATCACCATATTCGTTTATTAACCGGGCGATGCTTTCACGACTTTTTGGCAATAAGACAGATAATTTATTCTGGAGCGATGCCATAGCTTGCCCTCCTCTCTATGGATGCTGACTCTAAAAGATAAAACCTTTAAATCTTATTGTCAACGAAAAACTCATCGATTGAGATACTTATATCGTGATCCAAATTGTGCGGAAAAAAAATGTTGGATCAATTCAAAAAACATAGTATCTTTATGAAAAAGAAGACTAAACAACAATCATGAAAATGGATTTGGAAAATCTGACGGATTTATTATC
This sequence comes from uncultured bacterium, assembly GCA_964617625.1. Lineage (GTDB taxonomy): Bacteria > Zhuqueibacterota > QNDG01 > QNDG01 > DSAB01 > CAZTZL01. Next base: position 9,395 of record CAZTZL010000009.1, on the reverse strand, counting down.
CGATTGGGAAAACCAAAGTTATCATGGCCTGTCCCCCAATGAACTTGCACAGAAAATATTATTCGCCTCCGAGAATTTATTGGCTGCCGGGAAAGTATCAAAGAGGAACAAAGTTCTCTGGCATCGCTATCTTCATATAACCGGTAAAAGCCGTTTTCTCCAGAATCTTATCGAACGGACCTTGCAGTATCGGTGGGCGGAAACCACTTTTAAAATTATTCGCCTGTCAGAGTATACGCTTCTTGACATGTTCGAAAACCATGTGTCCGAACATCCAAAACATACTCTTTTCACTGAAATTTCAAACGAAGAATCGACCGACTGGAGTTACGAACAGATCCAGCGTCACATACGGGAAATCGCAACAATACTTTATTCTTCTGTGGAGTCAAATCCAAGAGTGGCTATTTTCTCAGAGAATAATTTGGAGAATGCATGCTGCGATCTGGCTTGCCTTTTTTACGATATTCTGAATACACCGCTCAACATTCACTTCGACGGCAGCACATTGATAGAAATATTCGACCAGTTAAAAATCAACATAGCAGTAACCGATACGCTCGAACGATGCAACTTGCTTCAGGAAATCAGAAAACAGACTAAAATTCCGTTTCGTATTTTTGTCCTGAATCCATATTTAGCCGACAATGAAGAAAATATCCTTTATTTAAACGAATCCTGCAAGCGCATTGATTGTAAGGATACCGAAAATATTCTTGCAAATCGTAAACGAAAGCGTTTGGATCAGGTTTCCACCGTGATGTTTACATCCGGAAGTACGGGGAAACCAAAAGGCATTTGTTTTTCCCAGTATAACATAGTCACCAAGCGTTTCGCACGTGCAGCGGCTCTTCCACAAGTGGGTGATCACGAAGTCCTTTTGTGTTATCTTCCACTTTTTCATACGTTCGGTCGATACCTGGAACTTCTGGGTTCGATTTACTGGGGAGGCACATATGTTTTTCCCGATAATCCTTCGGCAGAAACATTGATTGCTCTTTTCCCGCGAATCAATCCGACGGGATTTATCAGCATTCCCCTGCGCTGGACTCAACTGCAGGAATATTGCCTCGAAAAAATGGAACCCATCCCGGATGAAAAAATCCGGAATGTCACTTTTCGTTCTATTGTCGGAAACCGGCTCCGCTGGGGCATTTCCGCGGCAGGATATCTGGACCCCAAAATTTTTCACTTTTTCCACAGGCAGGGAGTGAAACTCTGCAGCGGTTTCGGAATGACAGAAGCCACGGGCGGCATCACCATGACGCCTCCCGATCAATACATCGATAACACGCACGGCATTCCGTTGCCGGGCGCTCGAACACGACTGGGAGTGAATAACGAACTTCAGGTCGCCGGTCCCTATATCGGACGATATCTGGATCAAATCAGCGCTGACGGCTCGATACCTTACGATGATGGAGTGAATCCCGATTTCTGGCTGGCTACAGGAGATGTATTCCGCATTTCACTGGAAGGATTTTATGAAATTGTAGATCGGATCAAGGACATCTATAAAAACAACAAAGGTCAGACCATTGCGCCAAGAAAAGTCGAGAAAAAATTCATCAGCGTTCCGGGGATAAAGCACACATTTTTAATCGGTGACGGTAAACCGTATAATACCCTTTTCATCGTACCCGAATTCGATGATTCTGTTCTGAAGCCTCTGAAAACAAGAGAACAGCAGCGTGAATATTTCCGGCAAATTATTACATCTGCAAATCAGGATCTCGCGCCGTATGAACGTGTTATTAATTATACGATAATCAATCGAAATTTCGATATAGAAAAAAATGAAATCACTCCAAAAGGAACCTTCAACAGAAAAATAATCGAGAACAATTTCAAAAACGAAATTGAAGAACTCTATCAGAGCAATTATATTGAATTGACTTACAAAAGTTTCCGAATCCGTATACCAAGGTGGTTTTTCCGGGATCTCGGCATACTCGAAGATGATATCAAAATAGTTCACGGGGGCTTGCTTAACAGAAGAACCGGAAAATTGCTCTCAATTTTTGCATGCAGCGATCCCACTATTGTTCAAATCGGCGATCTGGAATATCGGTTTTCGAATCAAATCATCGATTTGGGATTGTTCACAAGACAGCCCAAACTGTGGATCGGGAACCCGAATTTGATACAATTCAGTCCTGTTCGTGAGGGATGGGATGTATCTCTTAATTCAATCTCAGAACAGATCTTGATCCCTTGGAAATCGGCTAGAAAATACCAGGCCGATAAATTTGCAGATTCGAAACAAATTACCAATCCCAACCTGCTGAAATTGAATCAGCTTGTATCGGATATGTATTTTTCCAATTCAGAAAAAGCACTCCACGCGGTCCGTGAAATTGAGAAAAGATTAAAAACAGCTGAAACAAGAGTCGCAGAATTGATTCGTCACAGACTGGAAGCACTGGCCCGTCATCCCGATGAAAATGTGCGATGTCTCGCTTACAAGATTTTATTGATCGATGAACCAAAACTGGACTATTCGAAAGCCTTTCCCTCTTTTATCGACTCCGGTCTCACATTTCTCAACAAGGCATCCATTGAAGAAATCGCCTTTTCAAGATTGGAAAAACGTCGTCTCGATGCGCTTCGGCGGAGACTTTTTATTTATCGACTGCAGCTGGAGTGGCCGGTGAAAAAAGCCACCCGGCAGCAATTTATTAATCTTTTCCAGTTGCTTGTGAGCTTTGTTGGATACCATGCGGAATTTTACAATTCAGTCAGAGCTGAACTGGCAAGCTGGGTTCTTCATCGATCCGACCTGGAACTGGCAAAAATAGCCCAAAAATACTTCACCAAACTATTTCAGAATTTCGAAGCCAAACTTGAAATCGAAACTCCGAAATACACGATCAAAGACTGGAACGACCGGCTCGTCTTCGACGACGGCCTCTCAAGGAACGAAATAAATCGAATTAAAAAAGTGCTAATTGGTACGACTTTTTTAAAACAATCCATCATGCTGGCTTTTGATGAAGACAATTTTGAGCTGAAGGATGTGCCTAAAGGAGGAATCTGGATTTCCAGACTGCAGTCCTCGCATTATTACCTTCTGTACCGGATGAGCATTAATACGATAGACGGAAAACACTTCGATTTGCAGCTTGTTCTCAGAGAGACATTGCAGGCAATAAACATTCTTGAATCTGTTCACTGGCTGGAGGCCGTTGCCGGATATCCCTTCGGCCCCCCTGTTCTTCCCCGACTTGGCTGTTACCGTCCGGAACTGGGTGCCCGTTCCATGGTCTATCTGAACGAAATCACTGTATGGGGCAAAATCAGACAATTATCAAGTGTCTATTTCACAGGAGGTGCTTTTCCAAAACCAAATGCATGGAGAAAGCTTTTCGTATCGGCCCTCTCTGCCTTCTTTAGAGGATGGAGAAACAGTGGAAATAGAATCATTCCGGGATCCATTTCCCCGAGCAATGTTGTCGTTCCGGAACTGGATTTTCGGGAAAGTGCAACAATCCTTTCACTGGTTGGCTGGCAGGAATATAAAAATACCCTCTCCTTGATCAACCCGATGCTGCAAAATTTCTTTGCCAAAACAAATGCGAATTTCCCGTGGTGCGATGTTCAGCTCAACGTCGATTGGATATTCGATGCCTGTGTCGAAGCACTTGGCAGCGAAGCCGCACAGGAATTTTTCGGCCATTTAAAAGAAGACCTGAAAAAGAACAAACTCAAACATATCGATAAAAAAGAATTTTCAAAGCGTCTGGATAACTATATCGAACGGAACAAGGATGAATACTACAAACCGCTGCCACTGTTGAACGCTATTGAAAGATATACAAATTGGGAAAAACTGAATCCCATGGCGACCCCTATCGCAATGGAACAAACCATCAACGAAGTCTATCATTTATATCGGTTGGACCGTTTTCCCGAAATTGCACGGTACCATCTTTACCGTCATACCTATTTCAGCAATTCCGATCCATCTGTACAAAACGCTTTCGATAAGCTCCTGAATGCTCTGATAGTAAATCGCAAAAAACCCGCCGTTCAGTTTTTGGAACTTTCTGATCTTCAAGCCGCATTAAAGGATAGCAGCGACAGAGATATTTTCAGCCGAATGGTTTTCCCCCATTATCAGCGTAAAGAGAAACTGGAAGTTCTCAAAATCGGTGAAAGCGAACGGGAGCAGGTCATCGTGCATTCCACGATTACAGACAAATACGGCAACACATACACCTTTCGTGCTCCCGTGGAACCGGCCGAGATCGGTCAGTTGTACCGCATCTTCTTCAATGAAAATTTCCCAAAACAGATTTCAGAACAGGACAGGCACTTTGTCGTCATTGATGCCCAGGAAAAGGTAGTCGGGGGAATCTGTTATCAGATTCAGGAAAAACACATTGCGCAGATAGAAGGAACTGCAGTGAGTTCACCGATTAAGGAACGGGGCATCGGCAAAGCCATTATCGAGGATTTCTGCAGCCGCATGGCCAGTCAGGATATCCATGTCATTAAAGCCCATTTTTTCTTCAGGCCGTTTTACGAAAAACTGGGATTTCATGTGGACAAGCAATGGGGAGCGCTGGTCAAGTTCCTGACACCCGAAAGCACGCTGGAAGAAATATCGTAGAATGTTAAATCTGGTATCTTGAGTTATAAATATGCGGACATATTTTGAAGGTTTTAAAAAGTCTTTGCAAGTCCGGTAGAGGGTATTGTCATTAACTTAAGTAATATTTGCCTGTCATTCCTGAGAAGGCAGGAATCCAGGGGAAGGGGCAAAGGTGGATTCCCGCTCAAAACAATGCGGGAATGACAAGGTATTTGGACTATCTTTGTAAATATTTGCCTAATCCCTCGTCAAGTTGACGCGTAATCATGGAGTAAGACGTGGCTATTTTAAAAATTAGGATAACATAACTATGGAGTTAAACTCCTTTTTATTTTTACGTAGCTCACCCCTATTTCTTTACGTACCATAGCAAAACATTTTCTCGATCGAAGAACCTATCCCCCTTCCTGAAGGGAGATCCTCGGCACTACCGAGGTAGGGGGATGTAAAACCAGTGTGGAACCCTGGTGCGATCAAAAAAGTGGGACAAAACCCATTTATATCATGCAAAGAATCCTATACATTCGAGAAGAATCACCCCCAATCATCATCTGCTCGATCAGGATCTTTTGCAGTAAATTTATAATATAATTTCTGGAATATAACAACTAAAGGAATCATAATAACTAACCATTTCCAAAATTTGTAGTCATCAGGTATGTATGCCCGTTTTTTATAAAAATCATATAATAAGGTTAATAAGCATATAATGAAATATAATCCAGTATGAAAATCAGCCGCTGCGGTAGCTTTTTTAAAATTTTTAGGTCGCTTAAATATATATATAATAGATTTCCAAGGTGTAAGTTTTTCTAAGATATAACTTACTGATATAATAATAAGAATAACGACATGAGCGTGTATGATAGTATGAATGACGAACTTCATACTTTCCCTAAAATCTTAGTATTTTTCTTATAGTAGTCCAGTATGTTGGGGCTTGCCCCAACATAATTTACCTACAAAGTTACACCAATCCTTCACACTCCAAAATTTCCCTGGTTATCTCCGGAATACATGCAGATATTTCTGGTGTACATGCCTCCTGAAATGTTCGAGTATCACTTGCTTCAATCCCGTATATTACAATCTCTTCCGGTAGTTGCATCCCGAGTTTTTCACCCAAATCCAAAGCTTCCTGTAAACCAACATGATGCCGTGTCATGGCCGATCCCGAAGGCAGATCTTCAGGTTTCATTTTTAAAACTGCACCCACAGAATTCCTTCCCGTGACAATAGCATCAATGAGAATTAGTTTGTCATATCCACGAATCCGATCGAGAAGCTCCAGTCCGCCCATGGAAGCCTCTTCGATATGGATATGATTTTCTTTGATGTACTTTTTTATTTCCCGGGAGATATAAATACCGATGCCGTCATCGCAGAGCAGTGTATTCCCCAATCCCAATATCAGTATTTTTTGACTGCTGTTTTTCAGTATATTTGTCCAATTCTATGATTTTACTTAATTTGATACTTGGCCATGCCCTCCAGATAAAGATCACCGCCATGACAATCGTTAACCACCACCGCGGGGAAATTCTCCACCTCGAGCCGTCGAATGGCCTCCGGCCCGAGATCCTCGTACGCTACGATTTCGGCTTTTTTTACACTTCTGGCCATCAACGCTGCGGCTCCCCCGATTGCTCCAAAATAGACTGCTTTATATTTTACAATCGCTTTTCTGACTTCTTCGGATCGGTTGCCTTTTCCGATCATTCCCTTCAGACCCAATGTGATCAATCTGGGTGCAAATGGATCCATACGGTAGCTGGTTGTGGGGCCGATGGAGCCGATCGGCCGGCCGGGTTTTGCCGGAGCCGGTCCTGCATAGTAAATAATCTGTCCCTTAATATCGATTGGCAGACCATTTCCCTGATCCAGTGTTTCGATCAATCGTTTATGAGCCGAATCTCTTCCTGTATAGATAATCCCGCTGATCAATACTGAATCTCCGATCTTTAATTTGACAACGGATTGATCATTTAAAGGTGTGACAATCTGTTTTGCCTCTCCCATTGTTTTCTCCTTCAATTCATATCAGAATTACAGGATGATCTCCCGATGACGGGCCACATGGCACTGCATGTTAACGGCAACCGGAAAGCTGGCGATGTGACAGGGATGGACCTCTATCAGCACATCCAGTGCCGTACACCGGCCGCCGAATCCCTGTGGCCCGATACCAAGCTGGTTGATTTTTTCGAGCAGTTCTTCTTCTAATTTGGCATAAAAAGGATTGGGATGTCTCGATCCGACAGGACGGAGCAGGGCCCGCTTGGCGATCTGGGTACATTTTTCAAACGTCCCACCGATGCCCACACCTACGATCACCGGCGGACAGGGATTGGCTCCCGAACGTTTTACCCGGTCGACAACAAATTCTTTCACTCCCTCCACCCCTGCGGCCGGCGCCATCATTTTGACCTCACTCATGTTCTCGCTTCCCCCTCCCTTCGGAGCTATGATGAGTTTGAGTTTGTCTCCCGGCACTATATCCGTATAAATCACCGCCGGCGTGTTGTCTCCTGTATTCTTACGTTCAATGGGATCGCTGACAATGGATTTCCTGAGATACCCTTCCTGATACCCCTGGCGGACACCTTCATGAATGGCTTCAGCAAACTCCCCTCCGGTAACATGAACATCTTGTCCGAGCTCCGCAAAAACAACGGCAAATCCCGTGTCCTGGCAAAGAGGAACTTTTTCGCATCTGGCAATTTCAGCATTCTCGATGATTTTTTGAAGCACTTCCTTCCCTGCCGGAGATTCTTCTGTATTCAGGCATTGTTCCAACCGTTTCAATACATCTTTGCCGAGAAAATAATTTGCACTCATGCATAGTTCTTTGACGGCTTTAGTAATGGCAGAAACGTGCAATTCTCTCATTAAAATCTCCTTCGCCCTTTAATAAATTATCTCATTTATAAATACAGTGACGTATTTAGAATAAATTATCTGTGAAAACGTCCGCACATTTTACTGAGTTCTAAACACGAAACATAAAATCCGAAACAAATTCAAAACTCGAGTGTTCAAATCAAAAATAATGCCCAGAACGGTCAACCACGATTAATCCTGATGTTTTAAATTTGTCATTTCAGTCATTCAGATTTGTTTCACATTTCGGATTTGCATATTCGTATTTAATATAGTGCATATGGTTGCCCACTCATAAAACTGTGTACTACGACATTTCAATCACTTTTTGTACGAGTTTTTCAATCCCTTTTGCAATATCGGAAATACCCGGCCCCAGCATATAGGCAGGCGTGGACACAATTTTCAATTTCTCATCGACAACAATTTCATCGACTCGGGCGTTCCGATGTCTGGAACCGAAAAATTCAATATCGGATGCCTCTTCCTGGCCGGTTCCAATGGTCAGCAGAGGATGAAAACCGCTGTCTCTCAGAGCCACAGCCACAATCACCGGCGCAATACAGATGGCCCCCAGCGGTTTACCCGCTTTCAATATTTCGAGAATCAGCCGTTTGACATCAGCATGAATCATACAATTTCTTTTGTTAATATTATAATCGATTAAATTCTTGGCCGCACCCGTTCCGCCAGGCAGGATCAATCCATCCAAGTCTTTGGACGATACCATATCGATATTCTGGATTTTGCTTCTCGCAATGCGGGCCGATTCCGTCAATATATTTCTTGTTTCTTGCGTTTCATGCAAGCTCAAATGATCGATCACATTGTACTGATCACGATCCGGAGCCATACACACGGTTTCTATACCTGCCCGGTTAAGAAAATAGAGTGTGAGTGTGGCTTCATGAATTTCAGAACCATCACGCGAACCGCAGCCCGCCAATATCACTCCAATTTTCTTTGACATTCTATACCCCTTATCTTCTCAAATTACCATTTGATTGCTATGAATTTTCCAATGATTCTGAAGGCCCAATGTCACTTTCGCTCCATCCACCATCGAAGGAGGTAAAAATCGCAGCATCCAACATGCAGGGCAATATAGTACACTTTTTACACAGAAGCTGAATACCTTCTGATACCATGTCATAGTATGTTGGATCTGCAAGTAAATTTGCTGACAGATGGAACTTTAATAAATTTTGATTAAGCCACTTTGTAATACGACTATCGATAGGAATCTCATATTTCGAAACGCCTATCCATTGAAGCAGATTACGACTTTGCTTTGGGCCTATTCCATCCAGATGTTTCGCGAGCATATGTGAAGTCTCTCGCTCCAGAGATGGTTGGGCTGATATATTGATTTGTTCAGCAGCACTCAATAACAGTTGCCAAAGACTACTTTCAAGTTTATTGTAGTTACTTGCTATTTGTTTCGAGATAGTTGGAATACGTCTGACGCCGCCAAACGAACTCAGAATTTCTTTTGTGAAGCCTTCAAGATTTCCTTTACTGGAGCATTCTGCGTAACTCAATGGGAAAGGATTCTCATCCAAAATTCGCTTAACCACGCTTCCGGGTCCAGAACGTTGCTGCGTTGTTAAAAGACATCCAACTAAAACCCTCCATGTTTCTTCTCTGGAAATTATTGGCCGTGGAATATCAACGTTTCTTCTTTTTCGATTTTTTACAAATGGATCATTTGCCCATTTGTCGAAAAACGAAATAACTTTCTTGACATCATGACCTTCTATTTTCCATTTCAGCATCATTGTTCTATTACACTTAACAAGACAGTTAGAAAAATTTGTTTATACTTCGTTTACCAAAATAATATAAAAAATTTTATCTCAATATGACTCAAAAAAATATCTCCATCATAGGTTAAAAATAGTACTAATGGAGATATAAAGAA
>CAZTZL010000008.1:31550-62615 GCA_964617625.1 uncultured bacterium | reverse complement strand
AGAGAAGCGGCGCAGCCTCCGAATCGGTGAAAAGTTCAGGGATTAAAAACGCAGACTCTTCCTGGACAACCATCCATTCAGCATACCCACCAAATGCATCCCGGCCCGTGGCCCGGAAATCAGGACAGAGATTCTCCTCCCCTGCCAGACAGAATGCACACTGTCCGCAGGAGGAATAGATCCATCCGGTACCAACCCGGTCGCCCTTCTTGAATTTGGTTGCCTCCGGCCCGATCGATTCAATCCGACCCACAACTTCATGTCCTAAAACCATCGGAAAGACAGAAGGCGGCGTACGCCCCTCGATTTCGTCGATCTCGGTATGACAGACACCGCATGCCGTGATCCGGATTAAAACTTCACCTTTATCCGGAACAGGATCGGGTAAATCAACCAGACGAAGAGGTTCCTGATTCTCCTTCAAATTAACAATATTTTCAAGAATCATCGCTTTCATCTATTCCCCTGTGAACCATTAGATCACTCCAGAACTTATTAAAAATAAAAATTGAAACCTCCGGAGAGAATATCACTCGCTATATCATTGATTCCCATACATCCTTCCAGTAAAAGAGCTACCTTTCTACCCATACTGATATCCAATCCGACAAATGCCCACAATGGCGTAATGGATTCCGGTTCGACGAAATCAATGTCCATATCCCCTCCGAAATAGAGATTCATCCTTCGTTTCAGGGGAAATGTCACATTTAAAGTGGCATCCAGACCGAAGTCCACAAACTTGTGCGCACCTGCAGAAATGGACACAAAAGGCGAACGTCTTGCCAGCTGCCATTCCAGGTCCGCCCCGAAATAGGTCACATCACCAATGATGTTGACCTTCGCCCCAAGATCCAGCCCTCTTCTGAGACCATGACCGAGATGGATATACAGATAGAGCTCATCATTTCCCTCAGTCATATAAAGAGCAGGATTGATACCGATACTGGTCGAACCCCTTCTCATCGTCTGCCCGGTGCCAAAGACCTGTGCATTAAGCATCATCGGAACCAGAATCAGCAGAAAAACAATTAGACATTTTTTCAAAACGGACCTCCCTGTGTTTTATGAAAAATATTGATATTACAATTAAATGCTCTACTAAACAAAATTAACTATGCCTATAAATTCCAAGGAACTCTGGATTTGTTTTGGATCAACAACTTGCAGGTCTCCACTTTTATCATGGTTGAAGCAACTCAAACCCGGTTTCAGGATCACGTGCACGAACGGCTGAGGATCCCGTCAGTTCAAACAGAATCACTTCCATGACATGCCATACTTTCACACCCTCCCGTACACATCCGGTAACAGTAGAGCGATTCCGCCCGCAAGCGATATGCATGTGAAGCACAGGCTCTCCCTTTTCATTTGGAAAAATTGTCCCGGTTCCGGCTATTTCGTGTACATGATCAAGTATAAAGTGCAACGGAGAAATTTTCTCTGCTCTTCCTTCTTTGGGGCCGACAACAAGTTTGCTGTCTGTATCAGCACCTCCAAGAACAATCAGCGCAGCGGATCGAATCTTTTTCTCTCCTGCAAAACATTCAATGGTTTCATGAAGCAATTCGCCATCTTCAAGACGGACAATAAAAATTCTCCCCGGGCTGGCTTCTGAATATTTCATAAATGGTTTCTCATTTTCTTGCAGTCATTCATTCACATCGGATTCCAGACTCTATAAATCGAATTTTATTCCTGCTGATACGATATTGGCCGCATCTCCGTTCATTGCACCTTCCGCAGTCATCAAAAGATAAGTATTCCGGTTGAAATTTATTTTCATTCCTATAAAAAGCCAAAAAGGTGTAATCATTTCCTTTTTTACAAAATCAACATCCAAATCCGCTCCCATATAAACACCGCCGCTACTACCCATCGGCAGCATCAGGTTGAAAATCGCATCCATGCCAAAATTGATAAATTTGTGTGCTCCTCCCGTGAACGAGACAAATACATTCCGGCTGGCCAGTTGCCATTCCAAATCAGCTCCAAAATAGGTTTCACCTCCGGTAAATCCAATCTTGGCATCGAAATCACAGGCTTGTCCGATACCATGGTCCATGTGAATAAATAAATAGACTTTTTCGTTTCCGCCTGAGTCAAGAAAAAAAGAATTAAATCCCACACTGCTCTTACCTTTCATCAAGGTTTCCCCGGCTCCAAAAACCTGTGCGGTCAGAATAGCGGGAACCATGATGAGAACCAGGATAAAAAGAAATTTTTTCATTTCTATCCTCCATCACATTTGTATCAAAAAATGAATTCTGCAAAACATTTCTTGAAAAGGATTGAATAAGTTATGGAAAATATATCGTGAATAATTTTTTCTTACAGTTCAATGAGCAATTTCTGATATTCTTTTAATTTTCCCTGGTAAACTTTTATAGATTCTTCTTTTCCGCGTTTTAGAGCGCCGTTTAAAAAAATTCCAATTTTATGAACAATCATTCTGAGAACTGCAGCCCGCTTCTGATCATCAAGATTTGCGTGGGTTAGAATTTTCTCAAGCGCAGCGATCCGGAACCGGTCCATACCCCAAAATTTACGTGAAAGTTGTTCTTTGTGCCCGCCGTATTTGACAACAAGGGGTTCTTCTATAAAAAGAACAGGGTAATCCGCGCACACACGAAGCCACAGATCGTAATCTTCACATACAGGAAGCCGGGGATCAAACATACCCAGACGGTGGAATATCTGGCGGTGTATCAGAACAGAGGAGGGAGAAATCACGCAAAGCGGCAGGCATTTTTCAAAAATATCTCCCCCGAATTTTTGATGAATCTTTTTTGGATTGACGCGCTTCCCGCGCCTAATCCAGATTTCATCAGTGTGGCAGATCCGGTATTCCGGATTTTCTTTCAGCGCCCGAAATTGACACTCCAGTTTTTTCGGAAGCCATGTATCGTCTGAATCGAGAAAACCGATCCATGTACCGGAAGCTTTTTCAATGCCGGCATTTCGCGCAGCACTGATCCCATGATTTTCCTGCCAGATATATCGGATTTGAGGAAAACATTTTTGAATCTTCTCCCCTGTTCCGTCTGTGGAGCCGTCATCCACAACGATAATTTCATCTGCCGGATGGGATTGTTCCATAACAGAATCAATAGCACGTTTGATCCATCTTTTTCTATTATATGTGGTAATGACGACAGAAACAGAATACTCAGTCATTATCAGAAATCCATAAGTTATAAATAAATCCTAGCGTTTCAATGTTATGTTACCTTGTTTTTTAAAAGGAAATATTTTTATTCCGGCTTTGGATACATTCATTTCCAAATTACCGGATAATTGATAACTGGAAGAAGATCCTGTAAGAAGATGATAAGCCGATTTACCGAGATCCAGGAAATTAACAGTAACTGGCAATTGAATGAGTGACTCATCTCCACTCCCAACTGAATTGATTTGAGTTGCTTTGCCACTGGCAAAAGAGGTTTCAGCCAGAGAAATGTCGTAATTTATAGCCTGAGGTTGAAGAGTAAATGCATTTTGATTTTTCAATGAGAGGGTAAAAAGCAGCGTAGCACCCATCAAAGATATCTGATCAATTTGAACCTGCTTCAAAGAAATATCTGGTAATTTGGGAACAGGCAGTTTCCCTGAAGTCTGATAGGGCACATCAAATGGACCGATACGCATGGATCCGGAAAGATTATATTGAATCTCATTCGATTTGATAAAATCTCGAATCGATTTAAAAAATTCAAAATAACGGATGGTTACAGGGAATTCCAGGGGTGCAACACCGCTTGCGGTCAAAGCCACACCCTGATCCAGATCTCCTTTCACAAACTGAGCCCCGTTCAAATCAAGTTGATAATCGATACGGTCAATCGACATTCCAATTGGATTGGGATTATTAATTTTAAACCGAAAGAGCAGGGTAGCCTCGTCAAATGCAAACTCTTTTAGCTCCATTTTATCATAGCTTATAGTCGGTTTCTGTACAAACTGTTCCAGCATGGTGCATTTCATCATCATAAGCATAACCGGAATGAGCCACAATATTTTTTTCATCATTTCAATTCCTTTTTTAATCATTATAGGATTATTATTTTTGGTCTTCAGGCTTTTGCAAATATTCCTTTTCAATGAGTTTCTCATTGATTTGACATAATAATTTCCTTTCCGATACTGTTTTCTGAAATTAATAAAATTAAAATAATTTTAACTATCTTACATCTACAATGCGATCCAACCGAAACGAACGCTTTTCCTGCCTCAAATGACAGAAAGCTTCGATGATGATAAAATTCCGCATGGTTCCAACCGACAAAGGGGTGATTCTACGAATCGTTTTTTCGCCGGATGTTTTTTGATAAACAATATCCACACTCGTGTTGGATTGAAACGCCTCCCCGATCAAACGATACGGTTCCTCAAACAAGACTGCTCCGTAATTGAAATAGAAAAGAGGACCATTATGGGAAACGATTTTTTTTAATGTAACCTTTTTCGGACCGCCCAATTTTAAAACACACTCTTTGAAAATTTTCATGCAAATTTCGGCATCGGATACAGCCCGGTGAGATGTTTCGGAATCAATATGAAACCATTTTGCCAAATTTTCAAGACTGTGGCTCGGCACACCGGGAAACAACGACCTCGAAAGAGTGCACGTATTTAGAATGGGAAGAGATGGCGTTTTTAATTGAAGCCGGGACAAATCGTATGCGATAAAACTAACATCAAATGAGGCATTGTGGGCAATTGGAATCGCGTTATCGATAAAAGCAACAAAATCGGGCAGTACCTGATCGATGATGGGTTTATCCTTGACCATTTGATCTGTGATGCCATGAATCCGGATCGTCTGTATCGGTATGGGCATCATGGGGTTAACCAAATGCCCGAATGTTTCCAGAACCTGATCGCCCTTGAATTTGATACCTCCAATCTCAACAATCCGGTTGAGAACAGGCTTCAATCCGGTTGTTTCAATATCAAAAGCCACAAAGGTGACATCTTTCATAGGATTTGAAATGATGTTGTTCCACATAGCAGACAGGCAATTAATATAAATTCAAGGAGATACCATTATTCGAAAATCTAAATATGAAAAGTTATACCTGCAATTGCATAAAGCTGCCAATCCGAATCGGTTTCGTACATATGAGATTGAACAAACGGCGTGATCGGTACTGAAATTAAATCATGTAAATCGACAGACATTCCCAGGAAAAAACCCATTTTCGAACTGCTGGATGCATTCCGGGAAGAGTCGCCAACCTCAGGTATTTTTGAATTGTAAAGACCCGCTCCCATATCATAATAAATATAATTTATAACACGAAAATGATCACCAAAATGAAGCGACCACAATGATGGAGACGAAACATCGTTTAGAGATGATTTAACATCGAGAATCGGATAATCGATACTGATAAAAAAATAGTGCGGATCCAATTGTCCGATACGAAATGAAGCGTTGATACAAAAGCTTGACACGAGGATTCGATCCAGATCCTGCGCGGGAACAAACCGGCTGATTCCTATACCAAACCGGCCCGGCGGATCGTATATTCGTTCTGTTTGATCGTTGTAAATATTTTTCTTTTCGTCGAAAAGAAAATTTGTTTGTGATACCATTTCATCTTTCTGTACAATATCCCCCACAGAAACAGACAGACCCGGCTCGATCCAGACAATTCTGGCACCGGTTTGTCCATTGGAAAATTTTAGAAGCTTGATTTTCCCGACCTTAATCCGTCCTGTGCTTGTATCCCGGTAAACATTCAGTTCATCTCCTAATTTTCCGATATTTTGATCTGTATCGATCAAGACAAATTTGGGAACAACTTTGATGATTTTCTGGGCAAACACATTTTCCAGACCGGATAGAATAGAGATAGCCATCAACATTTTAAGGACATTTCTCATTAAAATACTCCGCAAGAAAGATTAATTCCCTTTTGTTCCGATGATCCTGTAATTAAATTCATAAGTCAAACTGTGGCTCCATGTTTCATCAAAAATGGTATTGTATCGGGTGCCGTCAGGAGGACCGACAGGTTTGCCGTATGTAAAAAACCAGCTGATGATCGGACTGCCCGTGTAGGCCAGAGCCATCCAGTATCTGCCGGGAACAAGTTTGACGACTTCTTTGTCGAATGAAAAATCAACCCAGTCGTATCCATTTAAATACTTCAGATTATCCAGTTGGATAATCTGGCTGGTTCCCAGACACTCTCCCGGCTTTCCTTCCCCGTCGTCCTGAAAAAGTTCGATCCAAAGCTGCCCGTCACCGCCAAATTTATGCAGAGCCAATCCTGCCTTCTCAAGCTGTATCGGATCTGACAGGAGGAATGCTTGTGCATACTTTTGACCGTTTGAAGTGACATATTCGGATGTTTCCACCAGAAAGTTTTTTTGCAGTTCGAATTCCCCGTTTCCGGAGGACACTTCCATCTCTCTGGTATCGAGAAAATCGATATTCTTTGGAAAATCCAGATTTCCAAAAAGAAAGGGCGTATCGAATTGGAGCGTCTTCAGTTGTTCGGATGAGACGACCTGGGGAGCAGCTGCTTCCCTGTAAAAAAGTTCTGCAAAGGGAATTTCCACGCCGGGTGTAAACAGCATCTTTCTGGGTCCGTAGGGTTGCCTTTCAGCAGTCAAACGATTGTTATCGGATACAAATTCAGCTTGAATCTCTTCTCTGAATTTCGGCCTCCCGCTTGTTCCTTTCATCTGTGTCCACCGAACCAGCCCGTCACTGACCGTTTCCTGGTTATCCAAACCCACTTCAACCCGGATAAAACGGTTGCTCACAAAAAGCTGCATCTGCTGAGGATCAAAAGGCACCCATCCCAGATCAGGGAAATAGACTTCAATCCAGGAGTGTCTTCCCTGGGCCATCCGCATGGTCAGGATGCCGTATTTCATTTCCATTTGATAGGGCTCCTTCAAAGTTATCCCATTGACGATCCGAACCGGAATACCGACCGAGCGCATCATGGCTGCAGTTAGATGACTGTAGTTCTGGCAATTCCCTTTCCCTGTATAATAGGCATATTTGGCATCATAGCTTTTGGGCCTAAGTTCATAATTCATATGGTCCACGATCCACGACAGAATCCTCTGGACAGCATCGAACTCGGTTTCTGCACCCGCTGTGAGATTCTTTGTTTCCTGGATAATCTGATAATTATCCGACGGAACCTGCTTTGTAGCAGTCAAATAGATCTTTTCTTTTTGAGACAATCCCTGAAGCGGAAAAGGAGAGGATGTTTCCATAGGTTCCAGACGTGTCGTGTTCCATACGCTCAATTTGATCAAAACTTTAATCGATTGCCGGGGATGTTCCCAGGCAACTTTAATAATTTCATTGCCGCGGACATCTGTTTTTCTTTCAGTTTCATCTGGATTCGTTGAAAATTGAATATCAAAATTCCGGACTTTCTGGTGATAGCTTGGCGAATCGAATGTTTTTGGAACCACATAACTCAGCAGGAGTTTTTTCATTCCATTCGAAGGAACGATTTCCTGTTCCATCTGATAATCGATCTGAGACGTCAATCCGCCGTTGAGCAGGTAATTGTTGGCAAAACAGGATACTGTGGCAAAGACCAGAAATCCTGTGTAGAAAATTTTCATCTTATTCCTCTGCATTTTAATAAATAGTTGAATACATCATTGAATAAGATATTTTAAATTATAACGGATTCACATTAATAAATCAAGAAAATTTTATAAAATATCAGGAATTTATATTTTACCTTGGCTGAAAAGCGTGCAGAGAATCGTTTTCGAATCGACGATTTGGTTCGTCTCAACACGGCGAACCAATTCTGAAAAAGACAGTGTTACCTGTTCCAGAAATTCACTGCTGTCCAAATGAATGTTGCCGGTATATTCAAGGTCGGTCCCCAAAAAGAGCGTAATAAAACCCGTTGAGTACCCCTCCGCATGGGCATAAGTCAACAGTTTATGAAGTTGGCGGGGTTTATATCCGGTCTCCTCTTCACATTCCCGGAGAGCTGTCTGTCCCGGATTCTCGTCGTGATCCATCAAACCGGCCGGTGCTTCTAAAATGAACTGATCAATCGCCGGCCGGAACTGCCGTACCAGATGAACATTTCCCTTGTCATCAACAGGCAGAACCGCAACGGCATTCCTGACCCGGACCACTTCCCTGTCGCACACCTGCTGATCGGGAAGCCGTACCTGTAATTTTTCCAGAGTCAGATAACTCCCGGTATAAAGCAATTCCCGATTTAATATCTTCTCCACCGATATATTGTTCTTATCCATCTTGATTTTCCTTAATCAAATTCATGATATTGAAGATTCGTGTAAACGATTACTGGATTAATAAAATAGGTGAATCCGGTTTTAAATGCAAGATTAAAAATAGGAAAATTTAGGTGATGGTTACGAAATCAATAACCAGATATGTGGACGGTCCTGTTTTTCATTTGTCCGCCTCAAACAACAGTATCGAACTGAAAATCTGCTTCCAATCATTTTTAATAATCTTATTTAGTTGAACATTGTTGTTTGCAATGTTTATTTTTTTCATCTAATTCGAATACTTGAATGCTGCAACAACAAAAACACACCGGGTCATAAAAGTCGTTTAGACACTGAAAATTAACCTTTAAGTTATGGTTTTAACCACTTGCTCGTTGATAATTTCTAACATTATTCTGTTTATTTATATATTTGAATCTTCCAGATTTAACAATCGAATGATGAACCCAGCTGGGTGGCCAAACCGCCATAATCCCGTTTGGTTTTAATATTCTGTGCATTTCTGACAATAAACGGTCCATTGGCAGCATTGGAGCTGGTATTACACCAAAAATAAATATTTTGTCCAGACTCGCTTCTTCAAGATTTGTATCTAAAGCATTTCCTTTTATCACTTTTACATTATTAATATTTGCCTTTTCTACCTTTTTGGTGACCATGTCTACTGATAAGGGAGACATATCCATTGATATTAAAAGTCCATTTTCCCCTATCATTTTACTTGCCATTATTGTAAAAAATCCTGTCCCACAGCCAATCTCCAGGACTTTCATCCCCTTTTTTATTCCCGCTCCGTCAAGTATTTTTTGAGGTTCGAAAAATTTATATCGCAAACGGCTTTCCATAATAGCAGCCATATTTCTCATAAAGAATCTGCCAATTCTGGTTTGGCCCAAAACTTCAGTATTCATCTTCTCTCCTAAATAACTTTCTGAATCACAATTATCTTTTCGATTACCTAACCCGGTCTTTATCCTTCAAACTGTTTAAACTTGACACAATCTTTACAGGCACACCTTTAACCGTTTTCCTGTTCCTCAAAATACTCAAACGCATCGATGATATCGAGATAGACGCCGTCAAAACCGGCTTCGAGTATTTTTTTAAGATAGGAACTGTCATTACCGCAAATGATGTTCTGCCATCCGTCGTACCAGTATCGGACTTTGTAATTGCCTTCCCAATCGGGATTCTCTTTTCCAAGCCATTCGGGAGGATGCACACTCCAATCGGACTGCCAGTAATACCGGTAGGCTTCGGCTTCGCCGATGCTCAGATAGGATAGTATGAGGCGCTTTCCCCCTTTCGGTTTCGTCTTCAGATGCGTGATTTCTGAAGCAGAATAGACCGAATCATTGAAGAAACAATCTATGACAATTAGATCGTAATCGGTTGCGGAAACTGCATCGATGAAATTTTTCATGGAGGAATAATTTTCGGGATTGATCAGATAGAGAAAATTTTTGGCACCGGTAAGCATGGTTACATCGGCATTATTTGAATGAAACGGCAGTAATGGATAATCTGGAATGACATTCAGTTCCCTGCGCGGCGCAGCAAACGAAATATAGCCTTTCAAATCATTCTGCATATAGGAGTTGTCCATTCGGTCGTGCGAACTGCAGTAATCGATCGTCAGGACTTCCACATTATTTTGTTCGCAAAGATCGCAAAACGGGATCATATACTCCTTTTCGTCATCCGGTGTGGGTTCATCATCCTCGTTGTATCCGTAAAAAAGATCCTCTCTTCCCGCGCCATCAATAGCTGCAATATAATCCATTATAGGCGAACCACCGGATTCACCGTTTTGAGTAACAAGTTCCTGCCCGTTCTGCGGAATAACGATAAAATTACGGTTTTCTGTCTTCCCATACTGACTGATCTTTTGGACAAAATTTCTCATTTCCTGTCTGTAATCAATCTTTCCGGACTGGGGATGATTTACCCCGTTCTTATCACAGGCTGTCAGCAGCAGGACAAATAAAAACAAGCTATAATATTTCGTACTTTTTTTAATATTGAGTATTATTCGTTCCCTCCGGCCATTTTCTGAACAGTCATGACTGTCTTTGCATTTCCGCCAAACATTGTATTGGGTTGAATTGAGAGCCCTTCGTCAGGTACAGGCATTTTCCCTTTCAGCGGAATCATGTACTGATCATTCCCCATCGATTCTGCTTTGATTTTAAGTTTTTGCTCATAAAAACTTACTACTTTCGCCGGAGGGTCATTGATAAGATAAAGATACATTGCATAATCGTTTCCGGTCGACATACCGGCAGAGTTGGCCGCATCAAATTTGGCGCCGGGATAGAGAGGAACACCAAGAACCTTTTCGGTTGGCGGATGACTTGCAAGAGATCTGGACAGACTTTCAGTATCCCTGTCCATATCTTCATCTATTTCATCCATCATTGCCTCTTCCGATTTGGAAGTGGTTACCTGAATCTCGATTTCTGTAGTAGGCTTGTACTCATTGGGCACGACATCGAAACTGTTATCAAAGATATTCAGATAAAACGTTGTTAAATCACTATTGGCTTCTTTCTTCCCCCATTCAAAGCAGACGTGCTTGATCCATTGTCCTGCCTTATAAGGTTTACGGTTCTTGATAAGCGTATCCTTTCTCCATTTTCCAAGATGTTTGCTTTCCCCAAAATCACTGTCGTACATGGCGTCATCAAAATCCTGCTCATTATAGGTCTCAATTTCATAAGAAACCGGTGTCGTACTCCCCGGAGATAAATTCACAGGATCTTCATAATAATCTCCCTCTTTGCCTCCGATTGCCTGCAGGTAAAATCCGAACACCTCTTCAGCAGAAGCAGCAGTGATATAAAGCTTCAGGATCGCGCTCCGTAGATTTGGATCATTTTCCCAGCTCATCTGTTCTTTCCGCTCTTTTTCGGTTTCCATATCTCTGGATGCTCCTGTAAATATAGGAATCCCGCTTTCAGATTTCGGGATCTGTGCAGAGAAAACAACCCGAATGTTCAGCACAATAATGGTTGATAAAAAACCAACAAACAATTTTTGTTTGATCATGGCTTGTTCCCTCCAAAAATGAGTTTAATTTTTAATAGAATAAATAAACGATATAACGAAAACCATTTTTTACTATTGGAGGCGTTCTTCACCTTCGAACGATTATATAGCGATGTGAAGAACACCTCGCCTGGCTTGAACTTCTAATAATAGAAAAACTTCATCCAAGAATCAAGCATATGGAAGTTACATAAAAAATATGTTTTTAGATGAAGTCAATCTATTAGCAAGATAGATAAAGAAAATTAAAAATCAAGTGGTTTTTATTTGTAATGAAAAAGACAGAACAGACACAAAATGAACAGATGTTTTAAAATCTCGGAAGTAAACAATACTGCGAAAAGTTTTCATTTCCCATCCGATTTTTCCAGCACGTCGAGTACGGATTGCATTACCCGGTTAATATTTTTAAATTTCCGATGATCCGATAATATTTCCTTCTCCGTTTGAACATACCGGGATCCGTCAAGTTCATTGCGGCAGGTTTTTAGGAGAACTCGAGCTGACTGCCATGTAGTTTCCAAATGAAACTGAAATCCAATGATACGATCGTGCCAGATAAATCCCTGATTCTTACACGCATCACTTTTAGCCAGCGAGATGGCATCTCCGGGAATATCGAAAGTATCACTGTGCCAGTGAAATACTTCAACCTGTTGAGGAATGGCCGGGGATAAAACGGTTCTATCAACATCCGGCAAGCGGCTAATATGAAACCAGCCTATTTCCCGATACTTATTTTTATATACCCGGGCTCCCAGAACATCCGAAATGATTTGTGCACCGAGACAGATACCAAGAACAATTTTGCCGGATTTAATGACCTTCTCAATGAATCGCTTTTCAGTGCGCAGCCAGTTATATTTTCCATCGTCATATACACCCATCGGCCCACCCATGACAATCAACCAATCGATATCGCTAATAGGAGGTAATTTCTGAAATTCGTAAAGATGCGTCGATGTGAGTTGATGCCCTCTTTCCCTTAATATTGGACCAATACTACCCAGTCCCTCAAAAATCACATGCTGCAAGTAGTGTACTCTCAATTGTTTTCCATCTAATAAAGATCATACAACTTTGATTTACTGGATACTTTTATCAAACATTTCGAGCTGCTTAATATCACTGAATAACTTTTTTGCTCCCGAATGTGTTCATCACATTCGGGCGATTATATAACGAGGTGCGGAACACCTCGCCTACCTCAATGTATCATTAAATAGAATTATTTCGTATCTCATTTTTCATGACCTTTACAGTTCTCGAAAAGTTGCCAAAGAATAAAAACGTTGAATAGTCAGCATACCGATATTTTAGCTTTTTTAATTCAGCAGGAGAATTGATTGATCGTAAAATGGAAGTAAAATATTCTTTCATATTCGAAATAGACTCTTTGCCAGATATATTTCCATGACCAGGGACAACGGTATGAACATCATACGAGCTTTCCATTATCTCTAAATATGAGATCCACAACTTAAGATTAACATTTTTATCGAGTAAAATTGGATGTCTATTGGTCCAGATTAAATCACCAGCGGCAAGAACTTTGCGTTTTTTAAAAAAAACAATGAGGTCATTGGGTGAATGAGCTCTACCCATATCAGAAACATGAACAATTTCATCATCAAAATGAATATCGAAATCTTCTCCGGGATCGAGTATTTTATCAGGATGTCTGCTATAAGCGGTGTCAAAATCCCATTGCTTCCAATTTGTATTTCCTGAAATAATAAAGGCATCCGGGTAGTGTTTATTTCCACGAGCGTGATCAAGGTGAAAATGCGTGTTTATAATAGTAATTTCAGGAGCGGAAATCTTCGAACGTAGTTTTTTAGCGCTACCGAAATATTTTGTGTCCACTATTATTGCTTTGCGGCCATCATTTGAAAGCAGCACTGTTGAATTACATCCACCTCCGATGTAAATCTTCATTTGTGAATCTATATTGACAACCTTTGATTCAACGGCCTTGTCAGATCGACGAGCAAGCAAAATGTAAGTCCTTCTTGTTCCCAGAGGTGTTCATCACCTTCAGGCGATTATATGACTATGTACGGAACATCTCGCCTAGCTTGAAAGCAAACAAAGATAATTTAAAATCAAACAGTTACTGATCATCGAAAAACAAGTATGACCATCATATCCAAAACAAAAACAGCCATCCTAAATGACCCGGCTGTCTGTTTTCCAATCGATATAATTTTAAAAACTGATTATTTTATATATCTATCGCATCAATAATTCATATTCAAATAGCTTAAAAAATAAGTCTGCGTTGCACCATATCACTCTCTTTCATCCTTATCGGACAATCCTTCAAGACTGTCAAGCGGGGAAGTGTCCACACCAAAATCACTCAACTCCCCGAGCTGTGCAAGATCAATGTTGCCGACGATGTTGACGAAAGAAGCTTCGTTGCCGGGGTTCAGCGACATAATCAACATTCCTACAGCCTTGCCCTTGTCATATTTGATGCTGACATTGGTCATTTCATGGGCTTTTTTTACACGGACAAGCCTCTCCCATTTCTCCTTTGCAAGCTGCTTCTCAATCTTGTCCATGATAGGCCGGACCTGAATCGCTTGAAACGAATCCACATCAAACGACTTGACCTGAATGGAAAATATCCCCTCGAGAGATTCCGACAGGTGTTCATCTCCGTTTGCATGAGCTGTTCTGGCAATGCGGAGAAGGGGCGGTCCAAGAGATATCTCGGTGACCTCGCCTGCATTTCCGGGAATTTGTATCTCTTCCAGATTGACGAATCCGGGCATTTTTCTGATATCAGGATCCTGTGCCTTCAATACAGCACAAAAAACCAGAATAGAAATTGAAATAAATAAATGTTTGTTCAATGCCATCACGAACCTCCTTTTAAAATGGGTACTGTATTCTTAACAGCCTTTCTTACGGTTTGCGGCAATTCGATCAGGAGCGCATTATCGATTGCCGTTTTTTCGGATTTATGAATTACCTGAGCCACATAGGCCAGGCTCCATTTCGCCTGTTCTCTGGCCCTTAACGCTTCTTCCTGTGAATAAGAAATTTCCTCTATTTTATTCCGATCACCCATAGGATGAATGATGGTAAACAATAAAATTAAACCAAACGCAACTGCGGCACCTGCCCATTTCCATCCCGCGTGATTGGTAAAACCTCTGAATCGTATTCGACGAACTGATTTTGGCTTTGATCCGATTGTATTCGAATAGATGTTCTCAAGCACTCTGTTCGGACATTTTTGTTTTGGAAAACCGGACAAAGTTTTTTCGACCTTCTGCCATTTTTCAAATTCTGTCCGACAATCCGGGCAATTGCGGATGTGTTTCCGAAAATCCTGTCTCTCTTGACGGGACATATCATGATTCAGAAATTTTTCGATCAGAACCTGAATTTCATTACACATCATCATATGGAAACCTCTGCCATTTCCGGATATTTACTCTCGATAACTTCTTTCAACATTTTTCTCCCCCGATGAACCGTCACTTTTACCGTATTGATATTGACATCCAAAATATCCGCTATGGTTTCGAATTTTAAATCCTGAAAATAGTGCATCAGCATCATGCTTCTGGTGCGCCCGGGAAGCCCCTCCAAAGCACTTAATAACAGGTGTTGCGTTTCACTAAATTCAAATTGCATATCGGGACCCCGCATTTCTAATGAGTCTTGTAAAATGGACGACTTGGGATTAGATACTGTTTTATAAGAATCTTCATGAATTCTTTTCCTCTTTCTCGTAAAATCAATACATCGATGATGCGCAACCTGCATGACCCATGCCTTTATTTTATTTTTATCGATTTCATCCCAGTGCTGCCATAACCTCACAAATACATCCTGTGTAACATCTTCAGCGTCTTCGCGATTGTGTAAGAAATAGTAGGAATAACCGAAAACACGGTCTTTGTGCTGCTGCACTATTTTTGGGAATGATGCTTTTTTCATCATTTCACTTATTAGGACGAAGCAAAGTTAAAAAGGTTACAATTAAAACTCAATCGTAATTCCACCAACCGGAAACACCTGAAACTGATAGATGTTATCGATAGTCCCGTCACTCTGATAAGCATACATCCAGATGTTATCGCGAGCGTAAACATTCATGATATCAATAAAGGTGACCATATTCCAATTCTTAAACATGAATCGCCTGTCCAGACGGATATCCAACCGGTGATAAGCCGGATAACGCTCTGTGTTGATATCGGCACCTGGAGGAACAATCCAGGCTTGAAAATGAGCGATATATTCGGGTTGTGTATAAGGTCTTCCACCGAGATACCGCCAGCGAATACCGATCTCCACCTGATCAGCAAAGGGAAGTATCCAGGAAAATAGATTATAAAACAGATTTTTAGACATTTTTTGATACCAGATTTTATCTCTCAAATCAAAGCGCAAGCCACTGACAAACGTAAAAACATGCCGGTAATCATAATCCCAGGGATAGGGTTTTCCATAACGGGGATCATATGCTTTGGCGTTGGAATAGGAGTAGCTGATCGTAAAATAGTGGTGTTTGGACCGCTTTTTCTGCAGAAATACTTCGATCCCCCTCGCATAACCCTCTCCTTTATTAATCAAATGGCCGTATGCTGCATCAAACGGATCAGGAGAAAGACTGCTTTCTGAAACAGGTACACCTTGATAATCCTTATAAAAAATTTCCAGCGTACCGCGAATATCTTCCCGGAACAGATGCTCAACACCCAATACAACCTGTTGTGTTCTATAATAATCGAGGTTTTTATTCAATGGATGCCCTGATACATAGATATAGGCCGGAGTCTGGGAATGCTGGCCATAAGCAAGGTTCAAATTGGTCACAGGAGTTAGCGCACAGGTTAGCCCCAGTCTCGGATCAATGGCATGCTTGCCTGTATAATCAAAATAATCGAACCGCAGACCCAGTGTGGCTGTCAATCGACTCAATAACTGCTGTTTGACCTGTCCAAAGAGTGCGGCTTTCATTGTGGTTTTCTGAATATCCTGAAGATAGGCATCATAGTAGAGTGAATCTCCGATATAGGCAGGCGGACTGACAGACGTATCATAAATACACAACGTATCAGGACCTGACCATTGATATAAATCAAACGGAATGGATTTGATCTGTCCGCCGAAATTCAATTCGGTCTTTTCGAACGGTAGAAATGTAACTTCTGCCTTCAGAGTTCTTTCAATTTCAGTCGATACATTTTTATAATACGCATATCCGCTTGGATTATAGACATACTGATTCCAGTAATTCAATGTCTGAGAAAGAGTCACTCGGGAAAATCCTTTGTCACCGAAAAGATGGCGCCATGTACCACCCACTGCATACTGATGACTCAATGACCGCACATTTTCGGCACCCCGACCGTACCCGCTCTCATCATCTTCTATTGTAATTTCGTCGTTTCCATAAATCCCATTGATCAGAATACGATCATTTTTAGTCAGATCATAAGTCAGTTTTCCCTGAAGGCTGTAATAATGTGGCACTGCTGTTAATCCTGTGGAGGATATGATCAAATCAAGAAAACTTTTTTGACCACTCAGAATATAAGACCCCTTTCCGCCCCCAATTGGACCTTCTAAAAGTGCTCCAGCACCGGACATTCCCAAATACACCTGGCCCGAGATTTTTTCCCGGTTTCCGTCGCGTAATGCAATATCCAGAACCGATGAGGCTTTATCCCCGTATCTTGCAGGAAAAGCACCGGCATAAAAATCGACACGGCGAACCATCAATGTATTGATCATATTAATGGGTCCGCCCCCTGCTCCCTGGTATCCGAAATGATTGGGATTGGGTATCTCGATGTTATCCATAATGAACAGATTTTCTCCGGGCATCCCGCCGCGGACTATGATCTCATTTTCCTGATCCGAACCTGAAACCACTGCCGGCAGAACCTGAACAACACGCTGAATATCCATGACAGAACCCGGATCCATCCGGATTTCTTCATAATCCACACTGCGGTTACTCACTACGGCATCTTTGGCTTCATGAAAATATCCGGCAGTTACAACGACATCTTCGCCCTCTAACACGGTTGATTTCAATTCAATCTGCTGCCAGGTCGTTTTATTGGGATTCACAACCACATTATTGACAATTCGTGTTTTATAACCCATCATCATAAAACGGATCCGATAAATTCCAGGTGGGATGCGTTCGATAATATAATTTCCGTTTTCATCAGAAGCAGTGCCCAGTTGTGCGCCGTCAACCATAATATTCACTGCCTGTAAAGGATTCTGTGTCGCCTCATCCAGTACCTGCCCACGGATCTTTCCTAAAAGACCGGCATAATTCGATTCGACAGCTTGCGTATGATTTAAAGTAAACAGAAATAAAATGAACGAAAAGACGATCCATTTCTTCATTTTTACTCTCTCCCTCTCTTATCCAGTTCAGGTTTTAGAAACCATTAAAAAGCAATCATCTCTGTCAAGATTTTACGTAACAAACAGCAAATGGTTGTTTTTTGATTAAGATTGAAAATGTACAAAATAATTATCCCAAGAAAAAGAATTTTCTATTAAAAATCACTTGCAATTTTTAACATCATTTATTATAATATACAAGTTAAATTAGAAAGCGGTCTCATTTTTTTTCTTATTCTGCGTTATCGTTCACGCTATTGTAAAATAGTAAATTATGGTTATTCTTCTGACCATGAATGAGTACGTAAATGTTACTAATAATCCAGTATATAAAAAGTATAAAATCCGGGAAAGGAGGATTTGAAGGAAACAGAACGCTTTCAATTTTATTTCTCATTGATATCATTAATAAAATTTAAAAGGGGATAAAAATGAAAAGAATGATATTTATAGTTGTCATTATCGCGATTGCCCTTGGTATATGGGGAGAACTTCTTGGTGGTGTTACCGGTAAAATTAATGGTAAAATCACCGATAAAGAAACAGGGGATCCTCTATACGGCAGCAATATCATGCTCGACGAAACATCCTTGGGATGTGCCGCTGATGCGGAGGGATATTATACAATAATCAATGTTCCGCCAGGCACTTATAACCTTCGTGCGACCATGATGGGATACCAAACTCTGATCGTTAAAAATGTTCGTGTCAATATTGACCAGACAACCTCTATTGATCTGTCCCTGCCACAAACCGTACTTGAATCTGCGGAGTCCGTTACAATCGTTGCAGATCGTCCTCTGGTTCGCAAAGACATGACTTCTTCGCTCGCTTCTGTCAGCAACAGCGACATCAATGCCTTGCCTGTTCAAACAATAGATGATGTACTCGAACTTCAGGCCGGTATTACAAAATCAGGGTCATCAGGCGAAGATCTGCATATCCGCGGAGGCCGTTCCGGTGAAATTGCTTTTTGGGTCGACGGCGTCGCTGTCACAGACGTATATAACGGGGATATGGGAGTTGTCGTAGAAAATTCTTCCATCCAGGAACTGCAGGTGATCAGCGGCACATTCAATGCAGAGTATGGGCAGGCCATGTCCGGTATTATTAATATTATCACAAGTGAAGGCGGGAAGAAATATTCGGGCCATGTGAAAGCCTATTTTGGCGATTACATGAATTCCGGAGATGAGTTTGACATATTAAAAGGAGTGAAACTTCGCACCAATCCCACTACGAATGTAATCAAATCCATCGGCATTATGAAAAATCCGCTCGCCGACTTGAATCCCATCTATAACGGAGAATTCAGCTTGAGCGGTCCCATTCCTTTTTTAAAGAATAAATTAACTTTCTTCGTGAATGGCCGTCATTTCTACAACGATGGTTACCTTTATGGAAGCGAATGGTATAAACCCACTGGCGTTCCCGGAGACAGTTCAACCGTCGCCCTGAACCCCTATCAAAGAACATCGGCCCAGGCAAAATTGACATTTCGTGCCAGCTCGAACATCAAACTTAACTACAGTATCTTCTGGAACCAATGGAAAAACAAAACCACTTATTGGCTCGGATTTGAAAATCCAATAAATCCGAACAGCCAATACCTGATAACAGGTCATGAGATGCGTTATGTACCGGGAGGACTTCCGACACAGAAGAGCGACGGATTATCCCAAATCTTGACATGGAACCACGTATTATCACCCAACACATTCTATGAAATCCGGCTGAACCGATTTTATTCCGAATACAAGCGCTATGTATTCGAGGATCCCAACACAGTTCCCAAATACCTTGTCCGTGTTACCTTTGCCCCAGATTCAACAAGAATTTTAGATCCAAGTGTCCCCGAAGATTTGGCCTATTTAAACTATGTAAAACAAAACCGAATTGCATACGATTATTTCGTTGATCCGGATGGTCCGGTTGGATACGTACATCCAGACTCGATATCCGCACCCGCATCGGACAGTTTCTACAAAATCGGAATGGACATGGAACACTCCAATCGAAGCACTGCCTATTGGCTGGGGAAATTCGATCTGACAAGCCAGATGACCCGGACCCACCAGATCAAAACCGGTTTAGAATTCCGTCAGTACGAGCTGAAGTTAGACGAATATACACTGATACCCAAAACTGTGGGCGGCGAAGAAATCGTCCCGTTTGTACCCGCCATTCCGGACGTCTCAAGCATCAACCACGATATTTATGCGCACAAGCCCATTGAATTCGCCGGTTACATTCAAGACAAGATCGAATTCAACGATATCATCGTGAACATTGGCCTTCGCTTTGACTATTTCGATGCTGACGCTTCCATACCGGTGGATCCGACAGACACGAATATATACAATCCGTTTAAAGACGAAAACATATACAAAAATCCAGAAGCACCAGAAAATGAAAGAATCAAATACACCCCCGAAGAACGGAAAAGCTTCATGCTGAAATCCGTGAAACCCAAATACAAATTCAGTCCGCGTCTGGGAATCGCCTACCCCATCACAGACAGGGGTGTCATCCATTTCTCTTACGGGCATTTCTATCAGATACCTGAATTCCAGTATCTTTATGTATCCCCGGATTACAAATTCACTTCGGGAGGCGGCGGAAGTTATCGTCTTTTCGGAAATCCGGACCTCAAACCTCAACAAACCGTGATGTACGAAATCGGCCTCCAGCAGCAATTGACAGATGTAATCGGTATCGACGTCACACTGTTTTACCGCGATGTCAGAGACTGGGTCAGCACCAGCCCTTTGATCTCAACATATCTCCCTGATACTAAATATTCCATGTATGAAAACAAAGATTACGCCAATGTCCGTGGAATCACCTTCAAGATAGAAAAAAGGTATGCCAACAACTTTGCAGCCAAGCTGGATTATACCTACCAGATTGCAGAAGGAACCTACTCGGATCCGAAGGATGCCTTTAATGCAATTCGAAATCAGGACGAACCGAGGCGCGTATTGATACCGATGATCTGGGATCAACCCCACACTTTAAACGCTTCTCTGATCTTTGGTTTGGGTAAATGGAACGCTTCTTTGATCGGACGATACTGGTCCGGAAAACCCTACACACCTCAATTTCCAAGCGGCGAAGTACTTGGCGCATCTGCCTCAACTGCTCTTAGGACAAACAGTGCAAGGCTTCCCGGTC
Source organism: uncultured bacterium (assembly GCA_964617625.1). GTDB lineage: Bacteria > Zhuqueibacterota > QNDG01 > QNDG01 > DSAB01 > CAZTZL01. The sequence continues at coordinate 41,744 of CAZTZL010000008.1, read as the reverse complement.
AGAAGAGTGTGGATCTGTATATCGATAGAAAATTCCCGCTGGGAGTCTTGAATCTGACACTATTTGTCAATGTATACAATATCTTCGATCAGAGAGACGAACTCAATGTCTACGGAGACTCGGGAACTGCCACATACACAACCAGAATTAGACCATCAGAAATTCCGTACGATGCGGCACGGGTCGGCACTGTTGAACATTATGTGCTTCAATCCGGCTGGTATACCTCTCCCCGAGAAATCCAGGCCGGTGTTGAAATTAATTTCTAATCACTGAAAGGGGTTATGATATGAACAAGATATTCCGAATCCTTATAATTGTACTTCTGGGATTGATGCCGATATTCCTTTACGCTCAAATGGCAGGACTTCACGGCAATGAGAGAGAAATAAGAAAGGGACTGCACGACGGCAATTTGTTTCGTGTGACCGTCTACAACGACGGAACTTTCGGCTCAATAGATAACACGGTAGACTTTGCAGGTGAATGGCCGGTCGGTACTGGGCATATCTATCTGGTGGACGGCAATACTTTCATCGGTGGGGAAGTGATCGATACGACAGGACAGGTGAAACACATTATCAGCGAAAATAGAAGTTCCATGATCAGCTATTCCACAGGGGATCAGGGTCCAAATGGAGAATGGTGGACTTTTTTACCGCTTACCGGATTTGCCAATTCAGACAACAAAGACCTTGCTATGTCCCATATGAGTTGGTCGTGGCCTGAATACTGGCCGGATATTCGAGACCCGGAAAATAAAAGATATTCTGCCGATGGATGGGCTGGTTCATGGAATGGTTATTTCGGCCGGGATGTAAAAAATGCGGAAGAAGAGAGCTACTTCGTCGCCGATGATTACAATAACAGGGAGTTCTTGTTTTATCCGGACAGTCTGGATAAAGAGAGAAGAGGGCTGGGTCTGCGGATGTACGTCCGGGGATTCCAGTGGGCCAATGCCCTGGTGGAAGACGGAATTTTCACTCTTTTTGATATTGAGAACGTGGGCACCGTCAACCATGACAAAATGGTCTTTGGCTACAAAGTCGGTAACAATATGGGTCAGTCTATATCCGGGAGCGACGCCGATAGCGGGGACGACTGCGGCGCCTTTAATAAAGACGAAGACCTTGCCTATCTTTACGATTACGACGATATTGGAGGAGGAGGATGGTCTCCTGTGGGTTGTTTCGGCGGTGCCTTTCTCGAAAGCCCGGGCAATCCCTACGATGGCATCGACAACGATGGTGACGGTGCGAATGGTTCGGGAGGAACGGTTTCGCAGGCTATGTTTCTGCCCTCAGAATTAACCGCCGGACAGAATATTATTTTGATTGATTATTCTACTTTTGAAAGAACGAAAATCCAGATGCCCGATGACACGATTTATGTACACTTTGAGGATCAGGTCTTCAAATTCTGGCCGGGAAAAATGATTCAGGAAGTGGACTTCAATCTGGTCGACGACAACCTCAACGGACTCATCGATGAAAGCAACGGCGCCGAATTTGGAGAACCCGGAGCCGAAGTGCGTACTTATCTTTATGAAGGTGCCCGATGCATCGACTATTTTACGGATGCCGGAAAAGATAATCTTCTCATCGACGAAAGACGGGACGACGGCATCGATAACGACGGGGACTGGAACCCGGAAAAAGACGATGTGGGCGCAGACGGTATTCCCTATACAAACGATGCTGGTGAAAAAGACGGCGTACCCTCTCCAGGCGAACCCCATTACGACGCCCTGGATATCGACGAATCGGATATGCTGGGACTTACCAGTTTTACTTTGTACAAATGGGAAACCATGCCCCACTACGACGATGAAAAAGTGTGGGACAATCTTATTCCCGGTTTATTTGACGATCGCATGGAAAGAAATAACATCGAACTCCTCTGGGGTTCCGGTTATTTTCCATTAAAAGCTGGAAAGACGGAACGTTTTTCAATGGGTCTGATCGCAGGGGTCAACGAAGCCGATATCACACGTAACAAACATTGGTTTGCCGAGGCTTACAACCTGAATTACAATTTTTCAAAAGCACCGGACATTCCGACAGTATATGCGGTTGCGGGAGATCACAAGGTGACTCTGTATTGGGATGATGTAGCCGAATCCAGCGTGGATCCCATCTCAGGACAAGATTTTGAAGGGTACCGGATTTACCGCTCCACTGACTTGGGATGGAACGACATGCCGGCATTGACCGACCAATACGGCATACCCACTTCGATCCGGATTCCTCTGGCGCAGTTCGATATCAAAGACGACGGCTACCAGGGCGCAGCACCCGTGGATATTGAGGGTGTCCATTTCTGGCTGGGAGACAATACCGGCCTGTATCACAGCTATGTGGATACCACTGCCAAAAATGGCTTCGAGTACTATTATGCAGTGACTTCATACGACCATGGAGATCCAGTAGCTTGGATAGCGCCCACAGAATGCACGAAAGCTCTTACACGTAAAATGTCCGGCGAGTATGTGAAAGGTCCCAATGTCGTTATCGTCAGGCCGGAAGCACCGGTAGCCGGCCATGTTGCAGCAAAGACATCAGACGCCAGGTGGCTCGATGGAAGCACAACAAGCGGGAATATCAGCATTCATGTCATCGAACCTGATTCTATTCTGGATCGCACATATCAGGTCGTTTTTGTGGATTCAACAACCTCAAAGGGATTTGGTTTTACAAAATCTTTCAGTCTTGTGGATGTGACCAATAATGACCAGCCGGATACTGTGTTTTCAAAATGCACAATGTTCCACGAGGGAGATGAAGCCCCGCTAACCCAGGGCTTCAGACTGATACTTCATAATGACGAAGATATGGGACCAAATACAGATCAATCCGGATGGGCCGGAGCAGATGGTGTGCTTAATCCCAACCTGAACATTTATAATTATGCTTTTGCTGTTTACAGCAAAGGAATCGCTCAACCCCACGATTACGAAATCATATTTGGTGATTCAGGCATGGCCATGTCCACAGAGTTCCAACGGACCAGCTCTGATTTACTTGAATCGAGACCCGTTAATTTTATGGTAAGAAACACAACTCTCAATTGTGATGTTGCATTCGCCCTCTGGGAAAGAGATGGAGATAATGGCATGTTTTCAGCATTTCAGGAAGGAAACAGATCAGACAATATTATTTTTCTTGAACCTGACAGTACCAATGAGCTGGTGCCAAGCTGGCAGTTTAATCTTTCACTTCCCGGAGCAGGAACCGAGGATCAATTCAGACTTCCGCGAATCGGGGAACAGGTGAAACTGGTTCAATACAAACCTTTCCTGAATCACGATGTCTATGAATTTCAAACAAAGCCTGAATATATCGACAAAGAACTGGCTAAAGCGCAAATGGCACAAATAAAAGTCGTTCCCAATCCTTACATTGTATCAAACAGCTGGGAACCTCAAAATCCGTATGGTTCGGGACGCGGTCCGCGGGAATTGCATTTTACCCATTTACCTCCGAAATGTACGATTAAAATTTTTAACATCAAGGGTTATCTCGTCGATACAATAGAGCACGATGTATATCAATCCAATTCCGACAATCCCGATTTATGGGATGGAACAGCCATTTGGGATATGCTTACCAAGGATGAATTGGAGATCTCCTTCGGAATCTATATTTATCATGTGGATGCCGGTGAATATGGAAATAAAATCGGAAAATTCGCCGTAATCAAATAGCTGCCCGTCAGGAGCAACTAAGAACCGAAATAAAATTGTTAAGGAGATAAAAATATGTTTAAAAAAATCATCGTCATTGGTTTATTGATTTTGTGCACAGTCCTCATTGCGGACCCGGTCACAAAATCCGGTACAACAGCGGTGGGCTTTCTAAACATCGATGTTGGCTCCAGGGCTGTCGGAATGGGAAGTGCCTATTGTACACTTGCTGAAGATGCGACTGCCATGTACTGGAATCCTGCGGGAATTGCACGAATTCCCGGATATGAAGCCTTATTCAGTTACACCCGATGGATTGCAGATATCACCTTCAATTATGCGGGCATGGTGATTCCTCTCGGGAACACGGGAACAATTGGAATCAATGCCACATTTCTCACTATGGACGATATGGAACGGACAACCATCGATCAGCCGGATGGAACAGGCGAAACATTTTCAGCCGGAGATTTAGCTGTCGGGGTCAGTTATGCCCGTAACCTGACAGACCGGTTTTCAATCGGATTTACTGCCAAATATATCGAAGAAAAAATATATCACAGTAAAGCCAGTGCATTTGCTATTGATGTGGGTACCATGTTTGATACCCAATTTCAGGGATTAAAAATTGGAATGAGTATTTCCAATTACGGCACAAAAATGCAAATGACAGGAAGGGACATGCTGACGCAAAAAGATCCTGATCCTCAAATTTCAGGGAACAATGATAAAATTAATGCAAGTTTAAATACCGACCAATTTGATTTGCCCCTGATGTTTAGAGTAGGAGTATCCATGGATTTTCTAAAAGGAATCAGCAACAGCAATCTGATTTTGTCAGTTGATGCTCTTCATCCAAATGACAATGCGGAAAGTGTTAATATCGGCCTTGAGTACACTTTCAACAACATGTTCAGTCTGCGAGGTGGGTACAAATCCCTGTTATTGAACGACTCGGAAGAAGGATTGAGTGCAGGCGGAGGCCTCAAATATCCGATTGCCGGAACTGAAATCAGACTGGATTATGCTTATCACAGCTTCGGCATACTGAATGATGTACAAATGTTGAGTATCGGATTATCCTTTTAATAGTTTGATTCATATTATGATCTGATATAAATTGTTTGCTAAACGACATGTAAATAAAAGCCGGTTCCCTATTGAGGAATCGGCTTTTTTACTATATTTACGTATCTCTTATCTGGAAGCTCTTGAATGTTATAAGAAAGGATTGTGCATTTGGAATCATTATCAATCTAATAAACTATGAAAACAAGGTTATTCTACATTTTTCTTTTGCTTCTGGGCCTCATCAGCCTCAGCTATTTCAGTGTTTATCACCATCCATGGATTTCAGTTTCTGATTGTTTAAAATATCCTGAAAACTATGATGGCGCCATAGTTACTAGCTATTATGAGCCTACAATAGGTAAAATTTATCCGGATGGATTCAAACTGCTGCAGAAAAACAATCCTGCTATACGGGTTTATTCGGATACAACTGGGCTTATCCAGGGAGAATACATTGGATTGAAAGCCGTCTTTCAAAAAGAGGGATACCTGAAAGCAGTCGAGCTGATTGTCGCAAAAAAAAGGAGAGAGAAAATCTGGATCTCCGTCCTTCCAGTTATTTTGATCGTATTTTTGTTACTAAAATATTTTTGCCTAAATATAAAATCATTTCAAGTCGAGTTGAAACAGCATGCCTGATCTTGTGACTCATGTGGCTATCAGCCATTTGGTGAAACGACCATTCGATTTTTCGAGGAGCGCAAACAATCCGGTTCCTTTCAGAATATTGTTTTATTTCGGGACGATTTTACCGGATATTCTCACACGTCCGTTTTATATCCTGTTTCCCATAACAAAAGATTGGACTGTTCCCTTTCATACGCCCTTCGGAATGATAGTCACGTGCGCTCTTTTAGCGCTCTTATTTGAATCTTCGATCCGCGGGAGAGTATTTATCAATCTTCTTGGTGGTGCTTTTTTTCACTTTTTTCTCGATGCGCTTCAAAAACATTTGAACGAAGGTATTTTTTGGTTTTTCCCATTCTCCTGGAAAAGCGGAGGTTTCCAGTTGCTCTGGGCGGATCAAATTATGGATTTCATCCCTTTATGGATTGGTTTGATCATTATTCTGGAGTCTTGTATTTTTCTTCGAAGAAAGAAAATAAAAAAGCACAGCCAAAATTGACTGTGCTTTTCAACAGACATCTTGAGCTTTAACTCATTTCATCAGTACCATCTTTTTAATATCAATAAACCGCTTCTCCTCATCCCCCATTCCCTTTATCTCAATCCGATAAATATAAATCCCTGTCGCCACTTTCTGACCGGCGCTGTTCCTGCTGTCCCAAACTACATGATGATAACCGGCCGGTTGATTCCCCGGGACCAGTTCCCGAACCATTTGACCTCGCACATCATAGACCACCAGCTTCACATCGGAGGATTGAGGCAGATGGTATTCTATCGTGGTTTCAGGATTGAACGGATTAGGATAATTCTGATTTAGCGCGAACTTTTCCGGAATCGTTCCATTACGATCTGATACGCCCACACCGGATGAGACATGGACAGTGATTGGCCGGGAATAGAGAGTCAAATCCGGTGCAAGAGTGTTGGTGATTTGGCAAGAATAAACACCTGAATCGGACAAAGTGACGGCTTCTATTATAAAGGTGGAACTATCCGAATCGACGATTTCCACACCGCCATTGAACCATTGATAATGATTGGCTGTACCGCCGACAGTAACAGAGAGATTCAGGCTTTCACCTTCCGTAACAGTTGTATCCTGTGCTTCCCCCACACTATCCTGAGGTGAATAAGTAAACGTCGGAACATTGATGTTGGGTTCAATATCTTCGAATGTAAATTTGTTATTGTAAATATTCAGCGTATTTAATGAGGTCAAAGAAGAAAGATCGGGCAAAGTATCAAGCTGATTATGATTAATATGTATCTGTTCTAGTTTAGTTGCATTGATGATTTGCTCAGGAACCGCACCGGTTAGCTGATTGTGATGGATGAATAAGTACGCTAATTTCGTTAGATTCCCAATCTCTGATGGGATGGATCCTGAGAGTTGATTGGTATGGAAACTGAATCTTCTCAGCTCCTTCATGTTCCCTATCTCTGAAGGGATAGAACCAGTAAGCTGATTTTCCTGCAAGCTTAAAAACATTAAATTCGTCAAATTGCCAATTTCTGGTGGAATGGAACCTGTAAGCTGATTACTATAAAGATACAATCCTACCAAATTTTTACAATTACAAATTTCAGGTGGAATCGAACCTGTCAATTGGCAGCCATACAGATAAAAATCAGATAAATTGGAGAGATCGCCAATCTCAGGAGGTATTAAACCTATGAACTGATTATTACCCATATAAAGATATTCTACACTGGCCAAATTCCCGATTTCAGGTGGTATCGCACCTGTGAGTTGATTGTTGGTAAGGTAGAGACGTTCACAGAGAGTTAAATTACCCATTTCCGGAGGAATGGATCCAGATAGTTTATTTTCATTAAGATATAAATTAGTAACAGCAGTAAGATCTCCAATCTCAGGAGGAATGACTCCAACCAAATTATTTCTTGTCAGATCGATCTGTTTAACACGGTCATTATCAACTGTTATCCCATACCAGGTTGAAACCGGTCCGGAGAGCCAGTTCGTATTATCTGTCCAGTTGGTGCCGTCCGTGCTGTCATAAAGAGCAACCAGGGCAAGGGAATCCTGCTCGATACTTATTGGTTCAACATGAACCTGAAACGGATGGCTGTTTAATGTGAGATCTATAGCAACTGTATTGGTGATATTACATGTATACATACCTGCATCACTGAAATTCACCGGATCGATTGTGTAATCGTTGCTCACTGCGCCTGTAACGGCAGAACCATCTTTGATCCATTGATACTGATTGTTTGCTCCACCAACAACAACCGAAAGTGTTAAACTGGCTCCCTCAGTAACGGTCGTATCCTGTGCTTCTCCCACACTGTCCTGAGGTGAATAAGTAAACGTCGGAACATTGATGTTGGGTTCAATATCTTCGAATGTGAATAAATTGTTTTGAATTTTAAGATTTGTTAAAGCTGCAATTGAGGAAAGATCCGGCAGCTCTGTCAATTGATTATCATAAAGCCAAAACAGCTCCAGATTCACAAGATTAGATACATTGGCTGGAATAATCCCTTCAAATCTATTTTTTTCAAGCCTTAATGCAGTAAGATCCGTCAAACTCCATATTGTATCCGGGAGGATTCCTGACAGATTATTGTTATTAACCATAATTCTCGTCAATTGTGTCAGCTTGCCTATTTCATTCGGAATAGATCCTGTTAACTGATTATAGCCAAGCTCCAATATGGTCAGACTGGCTAAATTACCTAACTCAGCAGGGACTGTTCCTAAAATTTGATTGCTGGTTAATTGAAGGGCATTCAGCGATGCCAACAACCCGAGTTCCGCAGGAATTGAACCCGTTAACTGATTACGCTCCAGGGACAATGTCTTCATCACTGTCAGATCCCCCAATTGGGGCGGGATGGATCCTGCAATCTGATTGTCATTCAGAGATAAAGTTTCCAGGTTCACAAGGTTTCCGATTTCTGTTGGGATGGATCCGATCAGCTGATTATAATTTAAATAGAGTTTAGTCAAACGACTTAGGTTCCCGATTTCAGACGGAATCGAACCGCTCAATTGGTTTGACTGTAAGTAGATTATTTGAAGATGAAGACAGTTCCCGATTTCAAACGGAATCGCACCCGAAAGACTGTTTTGATTCAAATACAAAGATTGAAGACTGTCCAGATTACCAATTTCAATCGGAATGGGACCATTTAAATTATTGTTCGGCAGATTAATACGGTTCACACGTCCATCCATTACAGTAATCCCCTGCCATGTATCCACCGGCCCGGTTAGCCAATTAGTATTATCTGTCCAATTGGCGCCGTCCGTGCTGTTATATAATGCAACCAGGGCGAGAGAGTCCTTCTCGAAGTCTGAAAGCGGAGCAACCATCGAATAAATTTTTAAATCTTTGAGAACTCCCTTAAAAGTAAGAGCAAGACCGCCATGAGTAATTCTAAAAATATTATCATTGTGATGATCAAACTGGACAGTGGCACTATCAACTGGGGTACCATCTAAATATAAACGCGCAATCCCTTCTGTGCTGTCATGTGTCGAGGTAATCTCATGCCATTCACCCAGAGTAAATTTGACTCCAGAATTTAATGCTGTATCAAAATAACCATTAAATTCAAAACCAACTGTCGTATCCGTGTCGGTAAATAGTCCCAGCCATCTGTAGTCTCTTCCCCCCATAATGATCGGCCTTCTTGTATTAATTTCATCCACCTTAAACTTGGCGCTTATTGCAAAAGATGTAAAATCAAAATCTGATATATTCGTTGTTATCGCATCGCAAGAATCAGGATCAGTTCCGATAAAATTTCCGTTGCAGTAAATTCCTCCATCTTGAAATGGTGTATTCGTCAGTTCCATCGGCTCATTATTGCCGGTTGTATCGTTGGCCGTACCTTTCAATGGATAATGGGCAATGAGTTCAAGATTGCTCAAATCCTGGGAATAAGTTAGCGAAACATACAAAAATAGAACGACCATTAAAATGCTGATCATACTGAATCGTTTCATACCTGGCCTCCCTTATAAAATTTGATATGAAAAATGCCAAAGTGTTAGAAGCAAACAATACTATACAACAATTGTTGAATAACAATTGCACAGCAAATAAAACGATGTACAGATATTATCAAAAAGATTGATATGCGTGAATAACCAGAAATGTTACTGGAATTATAAATATTTATTATATAACAATCAAGTGGAAAATATAAAAGCACAGCTTGATTTAACTATACTTTTCTCAAAATTATAAAATATTCCAGTCATTTTAGTAAAAACACTTTTCAAATTGTTTGGCAATCTACTATTTTAATTTACAAAGCCAATGTATAATAAAAGAATATTTTCAATTTGATCAGAATTTTCTTGACTCGTTTCAAATTCATTGCTTAAATTCTATAGATTAAATCAGTATTGTATTATGGAGAATATCTTGAAAATAAAAAAGAGCATATTCATTATCCCATGTATATTAATCAGTATCTCCTGCACAGGTCCATATACAATAACCACACCTCCTCCCCGTTTTAAAACCAAAAAGCAATCACAACTCTGGCATCATTCACAAACCTTTCTGGGTATACCTTACCGATTCGGAGGATCCAGCAAAGCTGGCATGGACTGTTCGGGACTCGTTTGCCGCCTTTACATGGATGTCTATGATACAACGCTTTCCCACAATACATCTGAACTATATCAACAAGGATATGCCATTACTCTGGGTGTTCTGGAAATCGGGGATCTTGTTTTTTTTGATAATAACCGAAATAGAATTCCTGACCATGTGGGTGTCTATTTGGGTCACGGCAATTTTATTCACACTTCAAGCCGAAGAGGTGTCATT
>CAZTZL010000008.1:0-31450 GCA_964617625.1 uncultured bacterium | reverse complement strand
CAGGCCACATGACCCGGAAATTGATGAACATCGGGAACAATTAAAGTATCCCTTTGATCCGCACATGTGCCGCAAACACCTTCCCCGATCTTGAGAAACACGCAGGCGGGTGATCCCTGAAACGGCCCCAACACCAGTTGGTTATTTTTTAACAGATAAAAACCAATCCAGAAAAATGCGAGACGCTTTTTCAAAACAGCAGCAACATTACACAGATCTGCAATTAGATCTCCTCCCTTTTCGAGACGGATCTCAATTTCCCGAATTGCAGCTATGTATTTTTCTGTTTTGGTCATTTCGAAGAATCCCGATATCCACAATAAATATGATAAAAAACCAGATAATGAATAACCTGCCGCCGTATTAATCGGGGGAGCAAAGGGACTATGGCACGGGCTCCCCATGCAAGCCAATTTTGTAAAAACAACCGGAGCAATCGATGAGGCAAGGAATGGGAAATCAGACAATCAAATCGAAAGAGCTGTGTAAATTCAGGATATTTTTTATAAATATAAGGAAGATTGATGCTTCCAAATTCCTCCATCTGACGAAAATAGATCGGCAAGTCTTTATTCAATTCCGAATATCCGGCAGCTAACGCATTGAAGATCACGGGAAGATGAAATGTCTTCCACAGACGGTAGGCGAATTCGGTATCCCCGCCTCCATAGGTGACCATGCTGGCATCCTGCCCTTTGATCTTGATAAAATATTTGCTTTCAAAAGCGACATTTTGTGTGATCAGATAGTAAGCCGGGATTTCATCACCATTCTTATATTTGTTCTTCCCCCGGTGCTGTAGATAGTCGGAGAGATAATTTGTCTTTGAATCGGTATAAATGACATCACCCAGAGAAATGCAATTTTTATTTTCAAGTAATAATAGATGCTTTTCTAACAAATCAGGTGACGGACGGATATCGGAATCGAACATGATGATATATTTCGACGAGATGTGCTCAAGAGATAAATTCCGTGCCGGATTTCTCCCTCTTTGTTTCCCGTCGGGATGGGTGATCACTTTAAACACAAAGGGATAACGCGCAACGGATAAATACTCCAGTGTTCCGTCGGTGGAACCATCCACACAGATCAGCAGGCGAAAATCCTTCATCGTCTGTGTCTCAAATCCTGCCAGGCAGGATTTCAATTCATCCAGATTGTTATAAGTTGCAATGACGATATCAAACAGTGCCATATCTAAAACCGATAAATAAAGTAAAATTTACATAAAATTTGGTTTCTGATTCACCAGCCGATTATTTGCCTAATATTATCTGGTATACATCCAACATTTTTTCTGCGACCCGGCTCCATAAAAAATTTTCACGGATATGCTTCTTCAGCAAATCTGTGTTTTTTATATTCAAGGCTTTCTCTATGCCTGTTCGAATTGATTGAATCGAGTATGGATTGACATATTCCGCGCAATCTTCAAAATACTCCCGCGTGCCGCCATGCGGCGTAATCACAATGTTCGCTCCCGCAAGACCGGCCTCGAGCGCTGCAATTCCCGGAGTTTCAAATTTGGACGGCAATGCAAACACCTTACATGCCGCATAAGCCGAGGTCAACAGCGGAGAATCATGATCGAGTCCGTCGATGAGAATCAGGTTTTTGTTTTTCTTCGCTTCCTTCAAACATAACTCCGCTTCCCGGGAAGAAACAACTTGGCCGATAATCACAGCAGGATGATCGATCCGTCTCAGTGCCCGAATCAGGGAAAGAACATTCTTCCGGTCGGGGCCGATATGCCCCACATTGAGAATAAAATCTTTGATTCCATATTTATTTTGGAACAATTCCGGATCAGCCGAGAGAAATTTTTCAGATACTCCGTTCGGAATCCAATGGATTTTCTCTTTTGGTACGCACAAACCTTTTTCAATTAAATTTGCCTCCGCAATCGTATTCGGCATGACAGCTTCGGCCCATTGGCAAATATCCCGGGGAAAATGCCAGTCCCACCAGATTCCCCGGATCATCTTTCTCATCCCGCGGTAGAGCGCGTTTGCGGAACGGATCACTCCAGCGGAATGGCGTGAATAAAAAACGGGCATCACAGCAAATTTGGTATTGCGACTCTTTAAATCCCTCGCCAGGTGGAAATTCCCTAGATTCGCTCCGAACAACTGAATGAGATCACAATCGAGAATCGATTCTTTTTTATCCCACATATTGAAATATTCGACTTTAACACCCATTTGTTCCAGATGTGCTTTCGTTTCGATAATGGCAACATGCGGGCCGCCATGCACAAACATTACAGATTGATAGCACGCAAATTGTATTTTCATGATTTTAATTTCCCGTAAATATTTTCCATTCTGTAAACCCAGAGGCGCCAGGAATCCCATTTACTGATGTGGGCAAGTCGAACAGGAGAAGATCGATTCTGATCTTTCCACGCAAGCTTGTCTATTTCAATGACTTTTTTAAAAGGGAAAACAGCAGATTTCTTTTTGGGTGAAATTGCTCTAAGATAAACGGATTCATCCTGATTCTGAATATCACAAACCAGCTTGTTATTATAAAATGCAGGTGTCCAGTCAATACGTGATCTGCGTTTCCACCATGTGCTGTACTCTCCCATGCTCATCGATGGTATCTTTTGCATTTGAATTTCACGAAATATTTCCTGAAAAACATCCAGATTTTGATGTCCCGGATGGTGATAGATCAATATAGGATTATCCGAGTCCAGCTTCTCCCGGATAACACTCTTATAATATAAAATGTATTGTTCCTTCGTTTGTCTGGCTCGGCGAAGGTTTCCAATGCTAACCGGATGAATCGGAACTTGTAAAACCGTTGAAAAAGAATTATTAAAATATGGATAAAACGGAAGATCATCATAGTCCAGTTCAAATTCAGAGGAATACTCAAATTGTTGTTCCTGAAGTATCTTTCCCAGAGAAGAATTCCATTCTCCATACGGAGCTGCGTACCCCTTTGGATAAATTCCTTCGCTGCGAAGAATGTTTAATCCCTGAATAATATTTTCTCTGTTTTTTCGATCATCGGGAAAGATTCTGTGTCGATAACAATGGTATCCGATTTCCTGATTTTTCATGTCACGAAATAAACGGATCCATTTCGCTTGAGTTCTTGTTTCGACAAACCAGGTTGCCGGTATACGGTTTTTCTGACAGAGAGAATAAAGTTCTCCGACCTCCTGTTGTGTTCCAAAATCAGTGTCCACCCGGAAGGAAAACACATTCTTCGCTCCGTTGGGAAAATGCCATAAATGGACGAACGGAACTCCACGGCAATGATAAAGATGGGCCAACACGTTTTGAATGATGTGCCGTATGCTTCCCTTGGATACCTTTGAGACTTTTTCCGATGGCAGTCTCCCTCCAGATTCAGAATAAAAGAATTTTTGTTTGTCATCTGTAGAAAGTAATGACGCAATCAATCCCGAAGGCAGAATAACCGCATTGCCTTTCCCATAAGATAAAATACCAATGACATTCTTTCCATTTTGATTCTTACAATGACTGGCAGTTTGAGCAACTTGTGCCCAATTGAAGAGATCACAGCCGATGGATTGAGAAAAAATCGGACCCTCTTCAGCATAGAGGGTTTTAAGATATATACGTCTTACTTTCTGAGAAAGAAGTCGTTTTGCAGCGTCTGCTTCAATGAGTATCGATCCGCCGTCATTGAGATATTCGAGAATGTGTTTTATGTTCTGTGTTCTTTCCAAATCGGGAATGATCAATACGACAAATTCATCCTCTGGAATGGATTTATCAGAACTGACATGCTGGCAGGGTACACCGATCTGTTCAAGGACGATTTCCCATCCTGGTGTTTTTTCCGTTATACCGACAATGAGTCTCAAATAAAAATCCTTTTTAAATATCGGATATCATCCAAGCCGATTCCTCCCAGCCAAACAATCAAGGGAACACCTGCTATAAAGGCAACAGCTAATTTTAGAAAAAAAACAATCTCAATATAAAAAAGCAGAATCCATAAAAAACACAGTGTTCCAAAAATAGGCAGCATCACACTTCTTGTGAAATGCAGAATTACATAACGTTTTAACTCGAAAACCATTATCATAAGTGAAACGATTTCAAAACCGATCAAGGCAAACACCACACCGATTGATCCCATGGGCTTGGTTAAAATGATGATCATCAGAAGAAAAGTACCCAATCCCCAGATAAGCGCTTTTGTATAAACCTTTTCCTTTTCGATTCCAATCAATGTAAAAGTAAACACAGAATTGATCAATTTCAATACAAACAAACCGGACATGATCTGAAAGATCGGAACAGCGCCGCTAAAAGCTTTTCCATAAATCAACAGAACCAGGAAATTTCCGCTTAATACAGCAACCATACTGACCACAAGTACAAATGCTGTGGTGAGTTTTAATACATGATTAACATTCTCTTCCAGTTTTTCAGGAAATTGACGAAAACAACGGCTGATGTTCGGAAAAAAAACAGCATAAAATATTCGGTCAAAGATCAACAGAAAAAAGACAAATTTTAATCCTGCGCTGAACAATCCGACATCCGCTCGCGTCGCCACCAAACCCAGATAAATAACCGGGAATTGTGTCACGAACTGTGCGATGATCGCCGCAATTCCGAGAGGAAAAGCTTCTTTCAATAAGGAAAGCACATTCAACCGATTTCGCAGAAAATAAAGGGTAACATTTTTGTATTTAAATTTTATCCATAAAAAAATCGTATTGACCAGCATGCCGGCGACCCATGCCCATGCGACCCATACAATGTTTTCCGGAGTTTTTACAAATGCCAGGACAAACAAAAGATAGCAGACCATTCCCGCCAATTGTCCGCCGGCAACAATTTTCAATTTTTGAGTTCCTTGAAAAAACCAGTCCAGGAGAAAGGCTGCAGGGAAAACACCTGCCAGATAAATAATCGTTAAACGAGATAGAGGGATTGACGCAATAAAAGTTTTCGCAATGATAACACCTGCAGTATAAGCCATAACGGAAAGAAACAGACGGGAGCTGAGAATATTCACTGTTAGCTGTCCGACATCTTCAGCGTTTGCCGCCACTTTTCTGGTACCCAATACTGAAAGTCCGCTGTTTCCCACAATTACTCCATAGGATAGTACCGCGAGGCCGATACTGATCGTTCCAAAATCCGAAGGGCCGAGAATCCGCGCCAGATAAGCGACCGCTGCCATTCCGACAAAACGGCTAAAAGCGTCTCCTGAATAAAGAAAGAGGATATTTTTTAGATGGACGGTTAGTCGCATGCGATTCCCAAAACCGCTTTCCTCAACCCATCCATTCTGCGTTGAAGGGAAAATTCAGTAATAATACGCTGACGAGCCCGATGTCCCTGTGAGGGATTCATTTTTAATGCGCGCTTCAAAGCATTGGCAAGAGCCTCCACGTCACCCAAAGGAACAATCAATCCCGTATCTCCGATCGCTGTCGGAATGCCACCCACATCCGTACCCACCGGAATACAGCCGCACGCCATCGCCTCACACAGTGTATTGGGAAGTCCTTCGGAACGGCTCGGCTGGCAAAAAACAGTGGCGCGCTGATAATAACCGCGCAATTCCGTCTGGGTCATTTTAGGTAGCAGTGTGACATTCTCTGGTAAAACAAATCCTGATTTTTCTAGAAACGCTTTCTCGACTCCGATCAAATAGAAAGAAACTTCTGACATCTTTTTCGCTGTCTGGAATAGATAATCGATGCCTTTTATTTTCAAACGAAGAACGGTATCACAATGAGCAACGGTTAAAACGATTTTCTTCTTTTGAAATCCTCGCTCCCAGAAACTGGAATCAAATCCAAAAGGCAAATATCGAATGTTTTTACCAGAATAATTTGCCAGACGTTTGGCCTTTTCTTTAAACGAAGGTGCAACAACCAAAATTAAATTGGCCAATGGAAAAGTGTAAGTTAATAGCTGTGATTTCCATGGATTCAGCCAGATTCCATAATTGACTTCCGGTAATACGCTAACATCCACACCACCAAGCACGATAATGGATCGCTTTCGGAAAATTCTGGCCAATAATACTGCAATACCACTGTAAACCGAACCAAACCAACAAAACACCACATCGCAAAAAAGAACACTCCAGAAAATAAGAAAAACGGCTTTCAATCCACTTGTCGTTAAACGCTTGACATTAAAATATTTTTTTAGAATTTGATAGTCTTTTTCAATAAAAGGAGTGTTAAACGTAGAAAACAAAAACACCCTTAGCCTTTTGCGAACTTTCAATGTTTCCATATGAGTTCCTGTTGCCAATAATTTCAACCTAATTGTCTTTGGGGATATAAAAACGATTCCCTGTTTGATTAAAAAGGATAGAATATAACACTTCTATTACATAAGCACGGATCTCTTATCATCCCAGATATATATACAGATCATATACACATTATTTACTAAAAGAAAATTTTGATTTCAATAACTCTGCCACCATCGGAGTCAGTGTCGGTAACATTAAAATTACAATCGGATACTTGTATCGTGCACTACCAACAGTTAATAAAATAATTCCAATGGCGAAAAACGAAAACCAATATATTTCTTTAAAAAGATCAAGATAGTAATTCATTTGTCTCCTTCGATAAAAATAAAATTGAAAGACCATTAAAAAAAGAAGAATAAAATAATAGATATGATGTACAATATATAACACTACAAATAGAATTATAAAAGATAACTTTTCTCCCCTATACACGTCCTCAATCCTATTTTCTTTAAATACCATTTTCCCAATAGTATACAAATTCCATTGATTGGTATTTAATAAAGCCGGAATGGACCAATCATCCAATAAGAATGTATATGCCAGTTTCTTTGGAAACAGCATTATCCATTGAAAAGGATGTGCCTTGATCCATTGAGCTGCTTGATTTCTCCAAAATCGTCCCTTTTCTAAATGCGTGAATTCTGAGTCGTCTGATAAATAACCAATTTCTCCTTTTTTAAAAACCCGATCACTATAAGCACCAGTAGCTTTATCGTTGGCCCCTATCAGTAAATTCACTGAGCCGGTGTCAGAATAAAATAAGAACTGACCATACTGGAGTTTGATCACAAATCCTATCAAAAGAACAAAAAATAGAAAACTTCCCAAAATAGCAAAAATCTTGATGCCAATTTTTTTCTTATGGATAAACCACAGGAGATGTACTATCAAATAGCTTAATAACAACGCAAATCCCATTGGACGTACGTTGATTGCAAGAGCAAGAAACATTCCGCTCAATATAAAATGAATTATTTTCTTGTGGTAATAAAAATACAGACTCCCAAGCATAAAAATATTAAACATGAATTCAGTAAGATTAAAGAATATAGCACCAAGATTGGTTAAATATAACGTATACAGAATTACAATTAAAACAACATATATTTTTTCCCCGGGGAAAAGTGTACAAGCGATCCTGTACAGCAAATAGAGCTGTAACAGGTTTAGACAAATATTCGATATCAGAACGGTTATAGGGCAATTGTAAATACTTAAAATCAAAGCTGTATAATTAATAAAAATCGGAGCCGTGATATACGAGTTATAGAGGTTGTGACCGGAAGGATATAAACATCCCCTGTGGACACACTCCTGTGCGAGTTGGTAATATCTTAATGAATCGCTACTGAAAGGCACTCGAATGAAACAAACAAGAACGATTTGGACAATAGCATATAAAAGAAAAATAGAAAAGACGTGTTTTTTTGAAATATCTCCGCGTGTATTGCTTTGTATCATTTATCTTTTTGTAATTCTATTTAATTGAATGAAGTACAAGTTATGAACTAAGACATCAATTGCACCATAATCGCTTTTTGAATATGGAGCCGGTTCTCCGCTTCATCGAACACAATCGAATGGGGGCCTTCCATAACGCCGTCGGAGATTTCTTCTCCGCGATGGGCCGGCAGACAGTGCATCACTTTGACGTTGGGCTTGGCAGCAGACACCAGTTTTTCGTTCACCTGATAATTTTTAAATGCTTTCTTTCTTTTTCCGGCTTCCTTTTCCTGCCCCATACTGGCCCAGACATCCGTATAGATGATATCTGCATTCCGGACAGCTTCTGTTGGATCGCGCAGCGCAACAATTTCACCCATACCCGCTTTCTGACCATCCTTTAGAATCTTTTCATCCGGATCGTACCCTTTCGGACAGGCAAGGTAAAACGAGAACTTCAACCGGGAAGCCGCATTAATCCAGGAATTGGCCACGTTGTTGCCGTCACCGACAAAAACCACTTTTATCCCTTCTGTCTTTCCAAGATGCTCCTGTATGGTTAATAGATCACCCAGAACCTGGCACGGATGAAACAAATCGGACAATCCATTGATCACAGGAACCGACGCATATTTGGCCAGTTCAATGAGGATGTCATGCGCAAAAACCCTTGCCATGATCCCGTCACAGTATCGCGACATCACTCTGGCCACATCGGCCACAGATTCCCTTTTCCCCATGCCGATATCAGCAGGCGTCAAATAAATGGCATGGCCTCCCAGTTGAATCATGCCGACTTCGAAAGAAATCCTCGTTCTCGCCGAAGGTTTTTGAAAAATCATAGCCAGCGTCTGTCCCTTGAGCGGATGGAATACACTTCCCTTTTTTTGTTTCTTTTTTAATTTCCGCGCTAATTGAAACAAATCTTGTATTTCTGCTGTTGTTAAATCTGCGATGGATAGAAAGTCCCTTTTCATTCCTCCTCCCTCATAATATATATTTTGTCAAATCTTCATCTTCAATGATTTCTTTTAGCCGATTTCGGACATCCTCTGCAGCAATTTGTACCGTTCGGATTGTCTTATCCGGGATCTTAAAGAGCACATCTTCCAATAGTGTGCTCATAATGGTATGCAGGCGGCGGGCTCCGATATTTTCCGCCCGGTCATTCACATCTGTGGCTGTTCGGGCAATTTCACGAATCGCTCCGGGTGAAAAGCTGATATCCACATTTTCTGTTTTTAAAAGAGCCGTATACTGTTTAATCAGTGCGTTTTCCGGTTCGGTTAATATCTTGACAAAATCCTTTGTAGTCAGGCTTTCCAGTTCGACACGGATTGGAAAACGGCCCTGCAATTCGGGAATCAAATCGGAAGGCTTGGAAACATGAAACGCCCCCGAAGCGATAAACAGGATATGATCCGTTTTAACCATCCCGTACTTTGTGACTACATTTGTTCCTTCCACCACAGGTAAAATATCCCGCTGTACGCCTTCCCGGGAAACATCGATACCCGCACTTTCCTCGGCCCCGGCAATTTTATCAATCTCATCGAGAAAGACGATTCCCGATTCTTCGACCCTGCGGATGGCCTCCTTTACTACCTTTTCCATGTCAATGAGTTTCTGAATTTCCTCGGCAATGAGAATCTGTCTCGCTTCGGCAACGACCATTTTCCGCTTCCTTCGCTTCTGAGGCATCATACCGCCGAAAAGATCGTGAATGTTCAATCCCATCTCTTCCATGCCGACCGGTGAAAAAATCTGAAGCATGGGATACGAATCCGATGTCACATCCAGTTCGACAATTCGGTCTTCCAGTTTTCCATCACTGAGCTGTTTTCTGAGTTTTTCACGTGTGCGCTGCTGTCTCTCCTCAATAGTTTCCATGAAAGGCGTTTCCATATCATCTGCATCTTCGCGTGGAGCCTCGATCCTGGGTTTTCTATTTGTTTTTACTTTCGGCAAGAGCAAGTCCAAAAGCCTTTCATCCGCCAATTCCTTTGCAGCTTTTTGAACCCGTTCCGTCCATTCTGTTTTGACCATGGAAACGGAAAGATCTGTCAGATCCCGAATAATAGATTCCACATCTCTTCCGACATAACCCACTTCCGTGAACTTGGAAGCTTCCACTTTGATGAACGGCGCTTCGGCAAGACGCGCCAGCCTTCGGGCGATTTCTGTTTTTCCCACACCTGTAGGACCGATCAATATAATATTGTTCGGCATGATCTCTTCGCGCAAATCATCTTCAACCTGCCGTCTCCGCCAGCGGTTCCTCAATGCAATGGCCACCATTTTCTTCGCCTTGTCCTGCCCAATGATGTATTTGTTTAATGCAGCAACGATTTCACGCGGCGTCAACTGATTGGTCATCATCTTTTTATCTTGAGGTGATTTTTGATCCTTTATCGTCATGAAAGCTCCTCAACCATAATTCGGTCGTTCGTATAGATACAAATTCTCGAAGCAATCCCCAATGCTTCTTTGACGACATGAACCGGGTCAAGCTGTGTATGTTCCAGCAGGGCGCGTGCTGCAGCCAATGCATACGGCCCACCGGAACCGATCGCGACAATATTGTCATCAGGTTCGATGATTTCACCCGTCCCCGCAATAATCAATATGGTTTTTTTATCGGCTACGGCAAGCAAAGCTTCCAAACGCCTGAGATACTTGTCCGTTCGCCATTCCTTGGCAAGTTCGACCGCCGAACGGGAAAGATTCCCGTGGTATTGCTCCAATGACTTTTCAAATTTATCGAAAAGCGTAAACGCATCCGCTGCCGCACCCGCAAAACCCGTCAGAATGGTATCATTATAGATTTTCCGGATTTTTCGTGCTTTCTCTTTCATGACGGTATCACCCAGCGTGACCTGGCCGTCTCCTCCCATCGCTACCTTGCTGCCCTTTTTGACACCTAAAATGGTTGTCGCTCGAAATTGTAAAGGTTGATCGATTGCATTCATTTATTTAACCTTTTTAAAATATTTAAGATAATCGGAATCGGTGGTTAATACCATTGTTGTGTTCGTATCCATAGTGGCCCGATAGGTTTCCAACGTTTTCGTAAATGCATAAAAATCCGGATCAAGGTTATAAGCCTGGGCATAGATAAAAGTCGCTTCCGCGTCCGCTTTCCCCTTAACCTCCTGAGCCTTCCGGTAGGCTTCCGATTGAATCTTTTTCAGCTCCCGCTCTTTTTGACCCCGTATTTCTGCGCTCTTTCCGTCTCCTTCTGAGCGATACTTCGATGCAATCCGCTGCCTTTCGGCAATCATACGGTCAAAAACTTTCCGCTGAACTTCATCCACATAATTAATTCTTTTAATTTTCACATCCATGAGCTCAACTCCAAATTCCGGGGTTATCTCAGAAGCTTTATTTAAAATGATCTGTGCAATTTTATTTCTTCCGGTTTCAATCTTCGGAATTATGCTTGCAACATCGAGGATTGCCATTTCTTCAGTAACCTCAAATTCACGGTTTGAAGAGCGGACAATCTCAATAAGGTCAAAATTTGCGATAGCATTTCTCGTTTCTCCATCGACGATATCATCAACCCGCGACTGGGCTCCTCTTTCATCTCGCACTCTCTGGAAGAATATAAGTGGATCGCTAATCCTCCATCGCGCATAAGTATCGATCCATATATATTTTTTATCTTTTGTTGGAATCTGGTTTGCATCCCCGTCCCACTCCAGCCATCTCTTGTCAAAATAATTTGCCTTTTGAATAACCGGAACTTTGATATGTAAACCCGGAGAAGTAACTGCTCCCCCCATAGGTTCGCCAAATTGTGTAATAATGACCTGATTGGTTTCCGAAACGATGTAAAGAGCATCAATAACAATCAAAAAAAGAACAAACACTACTATACCGATTAAAACAATAATTGGCCGCTTCATTTTTGTGCCTCCTCTCCCAGGTTCAACAGCGGGAGAACATTACTCTCGCGCTCATCTAAAATAATTTTACTTTTCATTTTAGGAAGGATTTCTTGAACCGCTTCTAAATACAATCTTTTTCGTGTGACTTCGGGGGCCCGCCGGTACTCCTTATAAACAGCCATGAACCGGTTGGCATCCCCCTTCGCATTGTTCACCCTCTCCATCGCGTATCCTTCCGCTCCTCTAATCGTCTGTTCAGCCTCACCTTCTGCCCTGGGAACGACCTGGTTATATTCCGACCAGGCTTCGTTGATTTTTCTCTCTTTCTCCTGGAGCGATTCGTTAACTTCGTTAAATGCCGGTTTGACCGGATCCGGAGGATTAACATCCTGAAAAATAAGTTGATTCACCTCGATCCCGATTTCGTAAAGATCGCAGAGGCTCTGAAGCTCTTCTTTCGCTTCCATTGCTATCCGTGCCCTCCCGACGGTAATGACTTCATCCACCGAATTATCCCCAACCACTCTTCTGACAACGGCTTCGTTCATGTACCGAAACGTACTGGCCGCATCTCTTACTTTGAAAAGATATTTGTAGGGATCTTTGATTTTGTACTGAACAATCCATTCAACCACAGCCACATTAAGATCTCCTGTCAACATAATCGCTTCCTTAACAGATTCGGGTGTAGTTCGATACTGGGTCCGAATTCCCGGCGCAGTCGTCCGAAAACCAAACTCCATTTTAAGCTGCCGTTGAACCGGGACCTTGGTTAACTTTTCGATTCCCAAAGGAATTTTAAAATGGAGTCCGGGACCTTCTGTCCGAACAAATTTCCCGAATCGGAGAATCACTCCCATCTCTTCAGGTTCGATCTGAAAAATCGAACCTGCGATTAAAATAATAGCGACGACCAAAATTCCTATCCCGCCTAATACATTTCTATTCAAAGATCCAGGAATCTTTATCTTTTCGCCTCCAATATTAATGGTCCGATCTAACGGTGACATTTTTACCTCCTCAATTATTATATTTGACGCCTTAAACGGGCGACCGGAATCATCATCTGTTCCCGATATTTCGCTACTGTTCTTCTTGCAACCAGAAATCCATGCTCCCGAAGCATTTCGGAAATCACCTGATCATTAAAAGGTTTTTTAGTATTTTCTTTTTCGATAATCTCCTTGATCCTGCTTTTTATTAATCGATTGGATACCTCATCGCCATCCACCGTTTCAAGCCGCTCACTGAAAAAGTATTTGAGTTCGAACACACCAAATTCGGTCTGAACATATTTTCCGCTCGTGACGCGGCTCACCGTGGAAATATCAAGATTTACATCCTCGGCGATATCCTTTAAAACCATTGGTTTTAAATATTCCTTGCCTTTTTCAAAAAAATCCTTTTGATGTTTTAAAATGGTCTCCATGACCCGTTGAATTGTGGTCCGCCGCTGGTAAATCGAATTGATGAGCCAGCGTGCCGATTCGAGCCTTTGACGGATATAATTCTTGGTTTCTTTACTGACCTTGCCTTTTTCCTTTAACAGTTGGCGATAAGATTCGCTGATCCGAAGCCGCGGGATATTCCAGTCGTTCAGTGTAACAACCAGTTCATCATCCACACGTGTTACGATTACATCGGGGATAATATAATTCTCCGCTTCGGATATATAACGCTCCCCCGGTTTGGGATTGAGACGGGAAACCATATCCATAATGCGTTTGACTTCTTCAAGAGAGATATCCATTTTTTTGGCAATTTTTTCGTAGCGCCTGTTTGTAAAGTCTTCAAAACATTCAACAACCATTTGAATGGCGTTTTTGTCCTTGGGTTCTTTCTCATGAAGCTGAATGAGCAGACACTCCTGCAGATTTCTTGCTGCAATTCCCGATGGATCGAATTTCTGAATCACTTTAAGCACTTTCTCAACGATTTCAGTACTTTTCTCAAGATTTTCTGCAATGGATTCTACATCCACTGACAGATAGCCATCATCATCGAGGCACCATAAAATATAATCACCAATTTCTGCTTCTTCTTTGGTCAGCAGTGCCAGACGAAGCTGTTCAAGAAGGTGATCCATTAAAGTTACCGGAGCCGGGTCCGGCCGGTTAATTTCTTCTTCGGGATGTTCTCTGGGCTGTTTGATTTCATAATTGTCTTCATCGTTGATGATCGCATCCCAGTCAATTTCTTCTTCGCCTAATTCCTTTTCTTCCTCGTCCAGTTCCTTTTCTTCCTGTTCCGCCTCAGCAGTTTCCTCCTGCTCCATTTCTTCAGTCAACTCCGTTTCAATTTCAAGAAGCGGATTCATCTCCAGCTCCTGTTTAATACGCTGTTCGAGACGAAGCACCGGCAGTTGAAGAAGTGTGGAAAGAAGCACCTGCTGGGGACTCTGCTTCTGTTGAAGCGCTAATCTTTGACTCATTTGTATCATTTTCAATACCCTCTAATGGCTGTCATCCATATATCGATCTAACCTGAATTGTCTTCCTAAATAAATCTTTCTGGCTTCTTCATCATTTGCTAAAAATTGTGAAGTTCCCGACTTTAATATTTTTCCCTGAAAAAGAAGATAGGACCGATCCGTAATCGAAAGGGTTTCATGAACATTGTGATCCGTGATTAAAACACCAATCCCTTTATCCTTGAGATGACGAACAATATTCTGAATGTCTTCCACCGCGATCGGATCGATTCCTGCAAACGGCTCGTCAAGTAAAATAAATTTGGGACGGGTAACCAGGGCACGGGTAATTTCGACACGCCGTCTTTCTCCTCCTGAAAGTGTATCGGCTTTTTGATCGGCCAGGCGATCAATGGAAAGATCTTTCAATAAAAGCTCCAGCCGTCTTTTTTGCTCCTGTTTGTCCAGTCCCATGGTTTCAAGAATGGCCAGAATATTTTCCTTAACCGTAAGTTTTCTAAAAACGGAAGGCTCCTGGCACAAATAACCGATCCCCATTCTGGCGCGTTTGTACATGGGAAGATTGGTAATCTCTTTTCCATCATAAAAAATTCTTCCGGAGTTTGGACGTATCATCCCTGTGATCATATAAAATGTGGTTGTTTTCCCTGCTCCGTTCGGTCCTAAAAGCCCGACCACCTCTCCCTGCTTGACATCAATAGTCACGCAATCCACAGCCCGTTTATTGTGATAAATTTTTACCAGATTTTGTGCTTCAAGTTTCGACACCAAATTAGAACCTTTCGGATTGATCAACAGAAACTGTTTCTTTTTCTTCCGGAGAGGACGGTTCAGACGGAGCAAACAAGCCCGTACATTGTCCGGGATTACTTTCAACAACAACCCTTTCCAATCGATCCTTTTCGAAATCAAGAACAATCCTGTCCCCTGTTGTTGTATTCGTGCCCTGCTCGTTTTCTTCTTCATCAAAAATATGATACACGCTGCTCGCCTGTTCTTCGACAACCACCTGTTTAATTGTATCTCTCACGGCATCGATCCGAATCGTCTTTCCTTTCAGGACATCCTGATAAATGCTGTCTGTCGAAACCACCTGTGCGTTCCCCTGAATGACTCCGCCTCGAAACTGCGTTCCATCCAGTTGTATATCAATCTGGTCTCCCCGCATCTCCTGATCCTGTTTCCAAACAACGGGACTGTCTTTTAATACGAGTGTTTTATCTTCAGAAAAATATTCGGCATGCTCACAAACTGCCTTGAGATCGCCTTTGTCTATTGAAACACTGTCCGACACAAGAACCCGCTGTTCCTCTCCCCAGGCTTCCATTTTCATTCCATGAATAACCATTTCTTCGCCCGAGGTTGTATCGATTTTCGATAATTGCGGTCTGCCTTCGACACGGCCGTAATCCGTTTTGCGATCATAATACGCCAGCTCTCCACGCAAGGTGACTTCTTGTATAAGATCTTCAATTATAACATTTTCAAATGCATTCGATTCTTCGGTTTCCTGAGAATAAATGATCTTTCTGGCTTTCAGCCGGCGGTTCCCGCTTTCAAGAATCACATGGCCTATCGCTGTTTCTGTGCGCGTTTGACCATTATAACGGACCTCATCCGCAGTGAGTGTCCGCTTTCCATCATAGATAGAAACATTTCCATAAGCCACAGTCCGATCTTCACTTTCCCACCAGTGGGCCATATCACAGGTGATATAGGCCTCTCCCTGAATGAGCTTCACATTTCCCGTTAATTTCAATAAACGTTTCTGATCAAGCACCATATTCACCAAACTGTCCGCATGTACCAATTGAAGCCGTTCCCGGCCAAAACAATAATCCAGATTCAATACAATAAAACCAAGAACAAGATAGTGGACAATTTTCATTCTTTCTTCTTTTCTCCGTTTGGAATATCCCCCGGATTTTTCCTGGCCGGAGTTTTTTCAAATGACTGTTCCAGATTGTCGATGTCCAGCCTCCGCTGGCTGATACCCCGGGGCTGGATAATTACCCAATGACCCAAATCCGGTTCGGATTCGAGTCCTTTTCCATAAAGTGTATCCTGATCGTCTGTAATGATTGTCACAAGGGTGTCAGATAGTATTTTCCCCCTTTTGTTATTCCATTTGATGACTTCTGTCATGAGGGTGACGCCACTATCCGATACAACAACGACATCGCCAAGACCGATCACATCTTCGGTCTTCTCATGATATTCGCCTCTATCGGAAACGAGATGCGATGAATGATTTCCATCGCTATCATAGAAATCAACATCCACCCCCTGATCAAAATAGATTATTTTCTGTGTTTCATACTTGGTCATATGGCCGTAATGCACGATGGCCTGAGGTCGGCCTACTTTGGAAATATACAATTCCGAATTCCATCCTTCCTGTTCCGGAAACTCTTTAGTCTGTTTGGCGGTTTCCACAGGATCTCCTCCTTTTTTCCCGCACGAAGAAAGAAGAAGGATTTGAAATAACATCACACCGAGCGTGATAATTATATGATTCGGATTTTTTAAACTCAAGCCAATCCCGCTTTCAATAAATCATGAATATGAACCATACCGACAGGATTTTCCTCCTTATCAACCACGATAAGCTGGTTGACACTGAATTCCTCCATGGTCCTAAGCGCTTCTTCCGCCAAAACGCCCAGCCGGATACACTTTGGATACCGGCACATAATGTCTTTCGCTTTTAAGCTCCAGATGTCATGACTCTTTTCCATGAGACGCCGCAGATCGCCGTCGGTGACAATACCAACGAGTTTCTTATTATTATCCATCACACAGGTTGCACCAAGCCGCTTGGAAGAGATTTCCAAAATAGTCTGTGTAATCGGTGTATCCGTATTGACTTTTGCGATATCCTCTTCTGTGCGCATAATTTCATCAACGCGCAGAAAAAAACGTTTTCCAATATCGCCTGCAGGATGGAGCATGGCATAATCTTCCACACTCAACCCTCTTTCCTGAAACAGAGCCAGTGCCAGTGCATCTCCCATGACCAGCGCGGCCGTGCTGCTTGCCGTCGGAACGAGATCATACGGACAGGCTTCCTCTTTTACGCTGATGTCCAAAATCACATTGCTCTGTTTGCCGAGAGCAGAATCCGGATTCCCCGTCATTGTAATCACGGCACAACCCTGACGCTTGAAAACTGGAATAAGACGAAGGATCTCTTCTGTATTTCCACTCTTGGAGATACAAATCACGACATCATCTTTTAAAACTACACCCAGATCCCCATGTACCCCTTCAGCCGGGTGGAGAAAAATGGAAGACATGCCCGTACTGTTAAGTGTCGATACAATCTTTCTTCCGATAATACCCGACTTTCCCATGCCCGTGATAATGATCCTGCCCTTGCAGTTCAACAGGATATCGACTGCTTTCTGAAATCGATCATCGATACGGTCAATTAACGCCCGAATCGCCTCTGCTTCGATACGAACAACTTCTTTTCCTTTTTGAATACTCATGATAACTCGATATTTTATTTATTTGACACGCTTTATAAAGCCGCCGGACCATACACGCGCTCAAGTACAGACTTCCATTTATTTTGTGCTTTTAAAATCAATTCGACAGTTTCGCGGACTGCTCCTTTGCCCCCGGAATGCGTAGTGACATAATCGGCAATCCGTTTTACTTCAGGCCGTCCATTTGCAACGGTAACAGCAGCACCGACATGTTTAAGCACACCCACATCCAGAACATCGTCGCCGATATAACAGACGGTCTGACCCGGGAGATCGTATCTCTCCAAAATATCGCGTAGACCTTCCAATTTGTCCGAAGCCCCCTGATAACAGATATCCACATGGAGCTCTTTTGCACGACGATCCACCACCTCGGAAGTTCGTCCCGTCAGAAATCCGACTTTCAATCCTCCCAGTCGCGCCAGTGTAATCCCCATGCCGTCTTGGACATCATAGATTTTAAACTCCTGCTTGTCAATCCCAAGAATAATACCGCCTTCCGTCAAGACCCCGTCTACATCCATCAGAAGCATTTTTACTTTTTTCAGTTTGGATATTAAAGCAGATCGTTTATTTGGTGTTTGCTTTTTCATGATCCATCATATTTAATTTCTTGCTGGGATCGAATCAGCTCATCGAGCGCTTTCAACTGGATAAGTAATTTTTTTAGATGACTGAGAGGCCACATGCTGGCCGCATCGCAGAGTGCTTCGCTGCAATTGGGATGGGTTTCGATAAAAATCGCCTGTATCCCCGCTGCCACTGCCGCCCTTGAAAGACCGGGCACAAACTTCGGTGTGCCT
The DNA here is from genome assembly GCA_964617625.1 of uncultured bacterium. Classification (GTDB taxonomy): domain Bacteria; phylum Zhuqueibacterota; class QNDG01; order QNDG01; family DSAB01; genus CAZTZL01. Next base: position 13,113 of record CAZTZL010000008.1, on the reverse strand, counting down.
CCTTTCGGATCCGAACTGGATATCCCATAAACCCTTATTGAATGTGTTGGATCAAAAATAACGGGATATCCCATCTCTTTCATGATTTGAAAAGAACGCATATCGACGATGAGATTGTGATATCCGAAACAAGTTCCCCGTTCGGTCAATAAAATATTGTGATTCCCCTCGCCTTCGATTTTCTTGATAATATTTTGAACATCACCTGGATCAACAAACTGGCCCTTCTTCACATTGACCACTTTTCCGGTGCGCGCCACTGCCAGTGTCAGACTTGTCTGCATGGAAAGATAGGCCGGAATCTGAATGACATCCAGTACTTCCCCCACTTTTTGTGCATCGTGTTGATCGTGTATATCGGAGAGTACCGGCACACCGATTTTTTCTTTAACTTTTTTAAGAATTTCCAATCCATTGTCCAGACCCGGTCCCTGAAACGACTTTGAAGAGGAACGGTTGTCTTTTAAATAGGAGGATTTAAATATAAAAGGGATATTCAATCCTTCCGTAATTTTTCGGATCGACTCAGCTGTTTCGAGAACGAGTGTTTCCGATTCAATCACGCAGGGACCAGCGATCAGGACCAGCTGATGCCCTTCGCCAATAGGAATATTATTGACAGTCACTGTTTTCATGGTCGCCCCTGATGATGTATTTTGTGATAATCCAGTGATGCCTTAACGAAAGATCTGAAAATCGGATGAGCCCTCAAGGCTCTGGATTTCAATTCAGGATGAAATTGTACTGCAAGGAACCAGGGCTTGTCGGAAAGCTCGATCATTTCCACAAGAAATTTATCCGGAGACAATCCGCTGAAAACCAATCCATGTTCTTCCAGTATCTTCCGATAGTCATTGTTAACTTCCAACCGGTGCCGGTGTCTTTCGGAAATACGGTCTTTTTTATAAATACGATGGGCCATACTTCCTTTCTTCAATACACAGGGATAGGCTCCCAATCGCATCGTCCCGCCTTTATCCTTATCATCACTTTGACCAGCCATATAATCGATTACCGGATCAAATTTGCCTGATGCAAACTCCCGGCTGTGGGCCTGCTTCAGACCGCATATGGAACGGGCAAATTCAATAACAGCGCATTGAAGCCCCAGACAAATACCAAAAAACGGCAGGTCATTCTCTCTGGCATAGCGAACTGCCTGAATCTTCCCTTCGATTCCCCGTTCGCCAAAACCGCCCGGGATGAGCAGCCCCGATACGTGGCTGAGATATTTTTCGGCGCCATTTTCTTCAATTTCTTCAGATGCGATCCATTCAAGTTCCACTTTCACATTATTCTCAACACCCGCATGCACAAAAGATTCCATGATGCTTTTATAGGCATCGTGGAGCTCAATATATTTTCCTGCAATAGCAATTTTTATCGTATATTTAGGGTGATTTATTTTCTTAACAAAAGTTTTCCATTGATCGATTTTCAAAGGTTTCGCGTCGATCTTTAATAAATCAACAACCAGATCGGAGATGTTTTGTTTCTCCAGATACAAGGGTACTTCATAGATAGAGGAAACATCTTTTGCTTCGATAACGGCATGTGGCGGCAGATTTGCAAAAAGCCCGATTTTCGCTTTGGCTTCCTTGGGCAGGGGATTTTCAGTTCTGCATAGGAGAATATCGGGTTGAATACCGATCTCCCTGAGTTTCTGCACACTATGCTGAGTGGGTTTGGTTTTCACTTCACCGCTGGCCCGGATAAAAGGAACAAGGGTCAGGTGAATGTTGATCACATTGCTGGGTCCTTCTTCCAGTCTGAATTGACGAATCGCTTCAAGAAAAGGCAGTCCTTCAATATCGCCAACAGTCCCGCCAACTTCCACCAAAACCACATCCACACCACCGCGATCCTTCGCAGCAAGATGGATCCGTCTTTTGATCTCATCCGTGATGTGAGGAATGACCTGAACGGTTTTCCCAAGATAATCCCCTCTTCGTTCCTTTTCAATCACAGCTCCGTAAACCTGGCCGGTTGTCGTATTATTGTTCTGGTTCATATCAATGTCAAGAAAACGTTCGTAATGACCCAGATCAAGATCGGTTTCAGCTCCGTCATCCGTGACAAAAACTTCCCCATGCTGATAGGGACTCATGGTACCAGGATCGACATTCAGATAGGGGTCAATTTTAAGTGCAGTGACGCGAAGACCCCGAAGTTTTAGCAGCAATCCCAATGAAGAAGAAGCAATTCCTTTCCCGAGGGATGAAACCACACCACCTGTGACAAAGACAAATTTCGGTTTCTTGTTCAGAACATCCTCCTTTATGTTTGATGGAATATTGACGCTTTCATCATTATCTGTCGAACCCGTTCCAGATCCTGAGGCGTATCCACACAAACAGGCTCGGCTGACGTCTCGGCTACCTTGATTTTATACCCCTGTTCCAGAGCGCGCAGCTGCTCCAATTTTTCAACCATTTCCAGCGGTGTCGGATCCCACCGACTGTAATCCATCAGGAATGATTTCCGGTAACTGTAAATTCCGACGTGCTTGTAATAAACATGGTTTTGAATCCATTTGGACAAATCCTTGCTGTCTCTGTAATTCGGAATTGGGCTTCTTGAAAAATAGAGAGCGAATCCGTTTTGATCCACAACAACTTTAGCCGTGTTCGGACTGGTAAGTTCCTCGATACGTGTAATCCGCTTCACCAATGTGCCCATAACAGCGTTCTCATCATTCAATAAAATCTGCGCAACCGAATCAATCTCCTGCGGTTCGATAAAAGGTTCGTCCCCCTGAATGTTCACAACAATATCCGCATCTTGCCCCTCTGCAACAAAAGCGACCCGATCAGTACCTGAAAGAATCGCTTTTGGAGTCATCACGACCTCTCCTCCGAAAGATTCGACTATTTTAAAAATTCTCACATCGTCTGTAGCAACCAGCACAGCTGAAAGCATGGAAGCCTGACAGGAACGCTCATAAACCCTCTCGATCATGGATTTCCCGCCGATATCCACCAATGGTTTCCCTGGAAATCGGGATGACTCGTATCGAACAGGGATAATGCCGATAATTTTCTTTTTAGCGCCCAAAATGCTTCTATTCCTGGGAGATGACTTTTGGTACACGAACGAATCCATGCGCCTTTAAAGGCGCATTTTGAAGTGCTTTGTCCCTGGGCAGTGAGGGCTCTACTTTGTCCTCTCTCATCACATCTCCGGAATATTGAACATAATAGGTTGGTTCAACATTCTCTGTGTCCAACTCGTTCAATTTCTGGACATAGGTAAGAATTTGATCCAGCTGAGCGCGGTATTTGTCCTTCTCTTCCTCACTCAGATGAAGTTTGGCCAGTGCTGCTATTTTTTCAACATCCTCGATTGTAACGCTCATTTAACACCCTAACAAGTATTGACAAAGATAAAAATAATATACACTTTAGACCAGACATTGTCAAGCCTAAAAACCGATCTGGCATGCTATTTGTACAACTGATCACGCTATCATGTCCTATTTTCTGGATAACACCTTTTTAGGATCCAATATCCGAAGTCCTTTACAAATACGATGATTTATTTATCAAGAAGGTAGCGAACAAAGAAGACAAGAAAATCCAAATATAAATTGATTGTATTAAATATTTGAATTATTTAAGATCGATTTCGGGAAGCACTTCCGAAACCGCAGTTTTAAGAAAATCACGCTCAATCAGATCCTTATTCACAATATTTCCATCCCAAACAAGAATATCCAGATCGATGGTCCGGGGACCGTATTTATTTGCGGTTCGAATGCGGCCGAGTTTTTTTTCGACATCTTTGATCCACTTATTGAGGTCATTCCGGGACATTTCCGTGTCGATTAAAAAAACGCCATTACAAAAATCAGGTTGTTCGAGAAATCCTATTGGCTTTGTTTGGATAAATCTGGATTCCGAAACAAGACGATGTGTGCTCCGAATCATTTCCCGTGCGGCCGGAATATGTTTTTCCGGATCAATATTTGATCCGGCACTGATGACAACCCGATGCATCAGGATCTCTCTGAAGAGCAAACCACCGATACAGAATCCGCAAACCGGAGCGCTTGAGGTTTGTCCACCTCAACCGTTGCCCGCTTGACTTTCTGCTCTTTCATCACCACTTCTAAAATTTGGCTGGCCAACCGATCAAGAAGATAATATCGCGCATTCTCGACTTCTTTGATGATTGCCCGTTTGACTTCTTTGTAATTGACTGTATCATCGATAGAGTCGGATTCGATGGCTTTTGTTCCGTCAAATTCCATTTCAACATTAATAATAACATCCTGGGGTTGTTTCCGCTCCCAGTGTTGGATGCCCACAACAGTTCGTAATCTGAGATTTTTAATACGAATGATCATCGTCTCATCTCCTTCAGTTCAAATGTTCTCCACCATCCACATAGATGCAATCCCCTGTAACAAACGAATTCTCGACGAGAAAACAAACGGCGGAAACCACACTTTGAGGATCACCCTTGTGTTGAACGGGAATTTTTAGGCTCAATTTCTCAAATTCTGCTTTGGACAGATCTTTTGAGGGTAGAATCATTCCCGGGCAGATTCCATTAACCCGTATGCGCGGTGCCAGTACTTTTGCGGCCATACGCGTAAATTCGTAAAGTGTCTTCTTGGTAATGGCATAGGTAAAATAATGAATGACTTCTTTCGATATTTTAGTGTCCAGAATATTAATAATCTGACCTTCCTGACAATAACCTGCAAAATCTCTGGAAAGGAAAAAGGGAGCCTTGAAGTTGATATTCAGAAAACGATCCAGCAATTCCGTATCAGTATCTAAAAATTGCGCTCGTTCGAATATGGACGCATTGTTAACCAACAGATTGCACTCCGGGAATCGCTCGAAAACATTGGGCATGAGTTGAATTACTTCGCTGGTCCGATTTAAATCGCACTGAAACAAAGTACACTGAACGCCCTTCTTTTCTATTTCCAAAGCGGCAGACTGCGCCTCCTTCAATGAATGATTATAATGGAGTGCAATATCATACCCCCTGTCGGCCAGTGCAAGAGCAATATGGCGTCCAATCCGTTTCGCCCCGCCGGTGACAATCGCTGCATTTTTCAAAACGTCTCCCTGTTTATATTTATAATTAGACTTGATATCAATCTCCATTTTATGAAAATACCAAATTCCGAACCACAAATCCCGAATAATTTCCAAAAAACAAATTCCAAACAAAGATAATTTCATACGCAGGCTTTTATTTTGAGATTTGGGAATTGGAATTTATTTGTACATTGGGATTTGTAATTTGGGTTTTAAAACCTTCCATCATTCGAATTACATCATTCATTATCAATTATAAAGTAAATTTGGCTGAATGTCAAGCAACGTAATGAAAAAAGACTGTTTAAAACCAGTTCACCAGTCCGACATGCACCTTGCCGCGCAGAAAAGTATCTCCTTCTCCCAGCCCATAATCGACACCGAACAATCCCAGTCGCGTTTCAATCCGGATACCAAAACCATATCCAATCTTCGTACCTTCAATCCTGCCCGCTTCTTTCTCTTTTCTCTGATACATACCCGAATCGACAAAAAGGAAAACGCGCGACCGTCTGCCCAGTAAATAACGATATTCCGAATTGAGCCAAGCGACCAATGAACCTCTGAACATATCCTCACTATATCCGCGTAAAGTCCGGGCTCCACCAAACCGCAACTGATCGCTGACAGGAATAAAATCATCTCCCGTCTTGACTTCCGTACCATGTATTCCCAAATAAAGAACCTGCCGTCCCCAAACCGGGAATGCCGTCTCGGCATCAATCTGCACCTGACGGATATCAACGTGGCGTTTCCATCCTTCCTGAAACACAATAAAATCAGGCCCGATATTTTCTTTTCGTCCGAGAGTAAGAGCCGTATAATATTGTACCCCTTTTCTCGGATTCCAGGGATCATCCATCGTATTGTATCGTATGGAAAAAGTAACTCTCCAGGTGCTTGTCCGGGCCAGATCATAAAGCACACTTCCCAGAGAATCCGGCAAAACCGACCTTTGCCCCCATTTCATTCCCAGTGCCAGTGAAGACCAAGGCACGTATCGGGTCGAAATTCCCCAGTTTCGTTCGATATAGGTTGTGTCTCGAATTTCCTGCTCAAAGCGGCCGCCAATATGCAGCGGCCATCCGAACAGCCACGGTTCTTCATAACCGAAATGCATGGCCTGGGAATACGCATCTTTTTTCTCCCAGTACACATCCAGCAAACGTCCGGTTCCCAGAAGGTTCTGAAAAGCAAACTGAAGACGGCCCGTCCAGAAACCCGGCTTCCCTTCTGAAACCGGGGGACTGTATCCCAGAACACCGTCAATCGAATTGGTATTGCCTTCCTCCACATTGAAAGTAACAAATGCCCGATCCTGGATAAAAGAAACCTCAGGTTCAGAGACCTTTCGAAAATAACCCAATCTTTGAAGATTTTCCTCAGCGGCTCGAACCTCGCGATGCCGGTACAAATTTCCCAGTTTCAACCGGGTTTCTCTTAGAATGACATTGGATCGCGTGACACGGTTTCCACGTACGGACAACGCATCAATATAAACGGGACGGCCTTTATCAACTGACAAGAGGATTCCCAATCGGGGTGCATTCTTTTCATATTCTATAGACAATTTCTTAATCTCAACCTCACAGAGAGGGTGGCCCCGGTCTTCCCAATATCCGAGGATTTCTTCCATGTCCTGTTTGAATTGCGATTCATTAAAAACCTGGTTGATCTGCGTATTCATCAACCGCTCCGCTGATTTTTGATCTTCTCTTCCAAGACCGATAAAATCAATATGACCGATAAAAGTTTGTTCCCCTTCATCGATACCGACAGACAAATCAATCCGGCTGCTGTCCGGGTTATAAACCGTTTTAAATGAATCGATTTTCATATCATAATATCCCTGCATATGGTACCACTGAATCAACCGCTTGAGCGATTCATCCGGCCAGGCTGACGGAAGGGGAATTGCTTTCTTGAGCTTCAATTGTTCGAGGATAATCTCCTTTCTGATGTGACGATTCCCAATCACATCAATACGGCTGATGACCGGACGTTTTGATTGCGCCGGAGCACTCTTAAAAATCAAAAGTGGAAAAAATAGTATCGACAAACAAATAAAGTAAATTTTATTTTGAAACCACTGCATTAAAAGAAAGCCCTCACTTCCGCTTGTCCGGTTTGATAAATCTGATCACGCCAGGGTTCCTTTCTGGCTCTGTAATTCAGTGTGGCCATGACATGACCCGTTACCTGATAGGTCAGAAGAATATTCCAGCGGATTGTTTTTCCCGGCTGATCCCCTCCAAACATTTCATAAGGCAGAGACCGCCCGGCGGGCTCGGATTGAACTTCACCCATTTCCAGTTCCGCACGAAGATGCCCCTTTCCGAGAAATGCATAGTTGAATCCGGGAACAATAAAAAAGGAAGCCGCGTCGGTCAAAGGACGGGGGACAAGATCCTTCGCTGTCCTGATTTTGCCTTTCATTGAAATTTCTATTTTCTGTACGGGACGGTAGGAAGTTTCCATCGTCCACTGATGAGATCGAATGCTTCGATCCGAACTGAATCCGGTTTGATATGTTTTCGTCTCCACAAACTTTTGATATTCGAACAGAACACCAATTTTTTTATGAGGATTTCCCTTGATGCGCAATCCCTGCTCCGAAAAATGCCGAATCGTCCCTTCCTGTGCAAATTGGTGGTCTTCAGAATCCTCCTGTATGTATCTGAGCCTGATACTGTACTGACTTCGCTTCGGAGCATATTCCAGATCCTGATGATAGGAAAAAAGTCCGCTCACAAGTGTTGTATCCTCACCCCACTGGGGGTGTATGGCCGACTGGTTCACATGGATAAAGTTCCGGTCTTCATCTTTTCTCTCGATCCGGATACGCGATAAACTTTTTAAAGAACTGATTATTTTTGAAAAACCCCGCGGTTTTTGCCACAATCCTGTACCGTTCAAACGAAACTCCAGGCCGGTCTTCAATGTGTTTACGGGGAGAAAGGTTCCGGTCTGCAGGGTTCGAAAAAGCACATCACCATCACTATCGGGGACATACTCCTTCAGATCTTCGTCATACCTGTAATTCCCCATACCTTCTCCTACCTGAATCGTATCCTTCACCATTTGAGAAATCTGGGTGGAAGAAAATTGATAGTTCAGGTTCCCCTCCAAAAAAGAACGGCCCGTAGAAAACCGCATCTTTACATCTGCCAGATCCGTTTTCTGATCTTGCTGAGCCGGATCGATGTAATCCCGATTCCTGTGTGTAATCATAAATGAAGTGGACAGGTAATTTCTAATTTGCCATTCCAGCAGCACACGATCGGTTTTGGCAAAGGAATTTTTCTCCAGAGTTTCAAAATTGTATTTTCGGTCGTCACGGAACACTTCATCAATTTGAATCCGTAGTGATTTTCTTCCCATCCCCAGCCGTCCCGTCCATTCATCGAACCGAAATCCGCTCAGGATTGAATCGGGGGATTCCTCTTTACGATGTTCCCCGTCATACAGAACTGCAGGATCGAAAATCCAGAATTTCGCTTTAACAGATCCCTGATGCCGAAGCCAGTATCCCTTCTGACTGCTGTCTTTTTCGGATTCGACAAGTTCTGCACGATATTGAAGATGCGGAAATCCGATAGGATCAAAATCGGTCTCGATCATTTTCCGGTTCGATGAATAATTCCTGCTCTTTTCAAAACGACCCATCTCTCCATGAAGAGACCAAATTTTTATCGGTTCGTAAAAAATCTTCATTTCCTGAATCTGCTCCCCCCAGTATTCCCCTTCTTCAATCCCCCACAATCTTCCGTGTTCCACCTCGTTCATCCTGCCGAGAGAGCGAAATTCATCGTTGACCCGGTGGTAGTTTGCCTCGAAACCGACGCGGCCCAATTTCTGACCGAAGAGGCTGACCGACTGATTATCCATTCGAAGTTTGCCGCGATAGGCCAATCCAATATTATTCTGATCGTCTTTTGGAGAATAAAGATTCTGATCCTGATCGCTCAGAGCAACTTCGCCCTCGAATATAAACCCCTTCCCGAAATTGACTGACGAAGTTATATCCAGCATTTGGTGGCTCTGCGCCAACGGCAGAAAAACCACAGGCAAATATGCCCCCAATCCGGAGCCCTCGTACCGATAGATACCGTATCCCTGAAAAGAATAATCTCCCTGTCCCTCCCCTACGTACGAGAACCGGACAATGTAATCTCCCTTCTCCGTTCCCACATATTGATAATACACGGTACCCATTGTATCTGTTTTGACATAATATCCCTTGTTTTCACCTGTGTATTCCGCTCCGGAAACTCTTGCGGAATCGGGATTATCGCCTGCCTGTTCGAGCGCGCTCTTGTATGCATCGGTTAATGGCAGATCCAGTGGCTCGTCCTTGTCGTCGCCCTCCCTTAAAAATGATGTTTTAAAGCGGATACGATCGTTTAGCAAATTCGTGTTTCCCGACACTCCGTAAATGGTTTTCTGAAACTGCTGATCCGAATACTCGAAATCGACTGATATTCTCGAATCCGAAGTAATAAGTCGGTTTCGTGTAAATGTGACCTGGCCGTTTCCGTATTCGATCACATAATCATTATCCTCTCCCCGTGTCATGGGTTCGCCATCGATCCAGACCCGTTCGGTTCCCGCCAGCACAATAATTTCCCGCTGCCCTGTTACACCGGTCAACTGGTACGGCCCCTGATTGCCCTCCTGGCCGATAAAATAATTTGTGGTAAATTGACCCTTGGAAGCCGCTATTGAAAACAACAGAGACCCGCGATCCGCATCAATGGTCCCCATGGCTCCCTGAAGTTTTCTCGAATAGGTGCCAAAATCCGATCCGTCTACCCGATAGACAAAATCCCCAAGTGTTGTTTTAAAATGCGGCATTTTTACATCGATAAAAACTTTATCGATCTCCTGAAGTGTTTGTGTATTGCCTTCGGGCTGAATGGGTGTGTTTTGATCTGTTAGAGAAGCCACAAGTTCGACATTGGAAGCGATTTTACCGGAGACCTGAAGTCTCAATCCGGACTGAAGACGCATTCCCTGATTCGTCCCGATGGTAATTCCCCGGAATATTGATCCGCTCGACTGCAATTCATCGCCATAATCGGATGTTGCAGAAAGGAATTTCCTTATCCTTGCTTTGGATGCACCAGGTACAGACGACAGGGTATCCGAAACTTGCCAGTGTCTGTATTTCCATTGAAGATCAAAAGGGAACACCCGATAGGAAGCAACAAAGGTTTCACCCGAATCGGGAATCATATTAAAAAGCAATTCTCCCCGGCTAAAAAGTACTCTGTATTCCCCATTATATTTGCGAGAAGAGCTATCCTGATACAATTCAAACGTAGCCGGCATGAGAAATTGATGCGGAAGCGCATAGGCAGAGTCTCTCCCGTTGGCAACAATGGTCGATTCATGCAGGAGAGGATCGTAAAATCCCGAATGGTTTTGCGCAAAAAGAAAAACAGGGAGACATAGAAGACAAAACGTTATATTTGCAAAATTTATTTTCAAAAAAAATCCGATTATTTTGGGCTTATCAATCGAAAAACAAAAATACTATTTTGTGCTTCGTCCAGTATAAACAGCCGGTCACGCCACACATCTACATCCACAGGTTGTTTCAGTACGCACAAAGGCCCGATCTGCGGGCCATAACTGTCAAAATAATGGCCTGAAGCATCGAAAATGACGATCTGTTTTTTTATTGCATCCGAAACAAAAAGAGTTCCTTCGCGGCTCAATGCGATTCCCATCGGTTTTTCAAGAACCTTCTTTCCAATTGAAAAAAGATAATTGCTGTGGACATCATAGACAAGAATGCACTTTGCACCGGTATCCGAAACATACACCCTTCCTTTTGGTGAAATAAACACATTCTGTGGTTGATCGAGTTGGCCTTCCCCCGAATCAAAATCCCCGAAACTCATTTGGGGCTGGCCGAAGACATCGAATTTGAGAATACGCTGATTTTCTCCATCGACACAAAAGAGTTCTCCCTGAGAGGAAATATCTACGCTTTTCGGAAAACCGAATTGTAAATCTTCGGACCATGCTTCAGAATTTTTTAATGAAGCAAGATAGTGAAGGTCTTTATCGAAACGCTCGATACGGCGATTTTGATAATCCGCCACAAATACATCAAGTCCGTTTTTCGAACACACATCCATTGGAGTATCGAACTGTTCCTTTTCCCATCCATAACCGCCGATTTCGTCGATAAATTCTCCGGCCAAACTCAGCTTCTGGACCCGCTGATTGCCCGTGTCGGCAATATACAAACATCCGCTCGGGTCCACGGAAATTCCCCGGGGTTCCTGAAACTGTGAGGGACCGCTACCCTTTTTCCCCCAGGTTCCTAGATAATGTAAAACCAAAGATTCATCTTGAGCGTGTAAAATTGCAAATTGTGATATATAAATAAAAAGACAAAAAAGCGCAATATACTTTTGAAGTTTCATCTTTCCCCTCGCCTGAAAACCAAAGATTTACAACTATTTAAATTAAACGCTAATCACGAGATTGTCAACAATAAAATAAAAAAGGTCGGCTTAAGCCGACCTTTCAGTGTACTGTATCTATTTAATCGAATTTATCGCAATAAAATACATTTCCTCATCTGAATAAAATTCTGCGTTTCCATACGAATCAGATACATCCCCGAAGGCAGTTTATTGGCCAGCCATATGAGATTGTGATGTCCTGCAGTCTTCCTTCCTCTATACAGCTCGGATACAACTTCCCCTTTCAGGTTATAAACGACCATGCGGAGTTCAGATGTGATGGGCAGATCAAAATCAATCCGCGTCTCCGGATTGAACGGATTGGGATAGTTCTGATACAACTGGTATGTCTTGGGTATCGATCCGTTCCTGTTCTCTGCCACGTCTGTTTCTGTTCCGTAGACTTCCACTGACAGTGTGTCTGTATCTCTTCCGCCATACGGATCTTCCACTGTGAAAGCAATTCTGGATGACCCCGTAAAATCCTTTGCCATCACCGTACAGTATTTATTATCCTGATTGATAACAACATGCAGCGAATCGTTTTCTACCCAGGCTGACCAATTAAGGGTTAAATAACGATCGTTATTATCATGGACAAAATCATTCAAACAGAAATAAAGAGCTTCTGTATTACAGAAACTCGTGTCCGGAAAGCCCATTATTTCCGGCGGCGGATTAAACACATTCAAATTTTGAGAATTAACGGCTTTCCCGATCAATCCCCTGCTGTTCTTCACTTCCACCTGGATCCGGATCTGATCGGAGTTGAGATCCTTCGGCGTGCTCCAGCTGTAGACTGTATCATCTGACAGATCTTTTGCAATGGTTTGATTAAAACTTGCCCCGCTGTCTGTGGAATACCGCAGCGTCACCGGCTTTTCAGCGAGCCCCACTTCGTCTTTGGCTTGCCAGCGGATTGCATGCGTCGTCCCTGCTTCCCATTTTTCACCTCCCCGGGGTGAAACGAGGGTGACGACAGGCCCTGAATAAGCGATCGTCAATAACGAATCGCTCTGATCTTCTGCTTGACTGCAGGAGCGGATTTCCGCTCTGAGCCGCACCAGAGATGATGCAGTACCGGGAACACTCCAGTCGTACTTGCCGCTGTTGGAAAAAGCCTCAACTATGGAATGTGCAAAAAATGCCCCGCCGTCTGTGGAATAACTCAATGTGACCGTACCAACTGAAAAATTGGTCGTCCATTGAATCGGACAGAGAGTTGCCCCCTGGAGAATCTCGCCTCCGTTTGGAGATGTCAGCGTAATTTGAATCGGTTTGGCGCTGAATACATCGGGTGTAATTTCACTTCCATCATGACCGGCTCTGTCCCGAACCTGAACCTTGATCTTCATTTGATCCGACCGTAGCTCAACCGGAATGGTCCATGCATACAGTGTATCATTTCCAAGAAAAGCAGCCACTGTATCGGAATAGCTGGCTCCCCCATCTTTCGAAACCAGAATAAGGGTACTGCCTTGTTCCAGACTAAGATTATCTTCGGCATGCCATCGGATGGTTACGGTGGAACCGGATTCGAAGCATTCATTTCCGGATGGATAGACCAAAATCACTTCCGG